>DATLVW010000436.1:0-18324 GCA_035577085.1 Thermoanaerobaculia bacterium | reverse complement strand
GAGTGTCGTCGAGACGCGCGGGAGGCGATGGTGGAGGAAGGTCGATTCCATTCGGCACGATGAACGGCGCAGGAAGCGGGATCGAAATCAAGCGAGCGTCATCCCACTCCCGTTGCGCGGTGAAATGGACAGCAGACGCGCGCCGGAAGGTGTGTTTCTCGATGAGCCGGATCCATGCGCGCTTGACGAGAGGGCTCTTCCGGCGGATCAGTTCCGTGACGAGCATGCCGCGCGGGGAGACGACGTACGGGATGCGCGCTCTCTCCGCGGCCCTGGCTGCTACAAACGTCGGCCAGAGGAAAACGGAGTGCAGATGCAGGAGATCGTAGTAATGGATTCTCTCAGCCAGCGCGACGCGCATGTCTGGCGAGCGATAGATTCTCCGGCTCAGACCGGCCAACGCTGCTGATGGCGAGGGAAAGTAGTGGATGTGGACACCGTCGAGAGTGACAGGAACGCCGAGGGGGACGTCGGAGTCGCGGCCGCCGTCGACATTCGTCGTGAAGACGTCGACTTCATGTCCACGCGCAGCGAGCGCCCGGCATAGTCCGTGGACGGCGTAGATCGGGCCGCCGTATCGGGTCGCGGGGAAATACGTAGGAACGACGTGAAGGAGACGCACCGCACAAAGCGTATACCGGATGTTTGTTTGCTCTCGCCGGCCGTTCGGTTTCGCCGCCGCCTATCCTCGAATCTCAGAAGCTCGCGCCGGGAGCTTGAAACGGACGTTGCATCGGCACCGGCGGCACCGCCTGTGCGGACGCGCTGTTGGCGAGGCGTTCGTCGAGTAGGGCAGTGGCGAAAAGGCAGCCGAGGAAGAAGGCGCTGAGCAACGTCAAACCTGCGTCCGAATACGCCTGCGCGGATACGAAAAATTCGACGACGTCGGCGATCACGATGCCGAAGAGCGCTGCTCGGAGAAACTGCGATGAGCCGGCCACGTCGGGAAGTCCCGTGAGCCTCAGCATGAACAAGAAGACCGCAGCAGCGAAGAGCGCCACGGCGAAGAGGCCGGGGAGGCCGAGCTCCATCGTCAGTTTCCCCAACCCTCCTTCCTGCCAGCCGATCAACAGGTTCTGATTGGTAACGACGTGGTACACGCCCTGGGTTGCCGTACCGAGGCCGGCACCCATCAAGCCGAATTGCTGAACCGTGCCGACAAGGCCACCCTCCAGCCGCTCGAGGACCTCGGAGGTCGACGTCACAGTACCGCGCGTGTAAACACTGGCGTCCTCATCCTGCCCGACCTTGTGCACCACCAGGAATAGAGCCAGGCCCGCGAGGGCAATCGTCATCACCTGCGTAGTCGTCAGACGCCGGATATACCGAAACAGAAAGGCTGCCGCGAAAACCGCAACCATGTAGGTAGCCTTGCGACGGCCGCTCATCAGACAGTTCAGAAAGCCCCATGCCGTGACGAGCATCCATGGCCACGCCGCGCGCACGAAACGCGCGCGCAGCGTCATGACGATGCCGATGATGGTCAGCGTCGCCGCGTGCCATCCCATGATGTCCGGCGCACGGTAGAAGCCGGAGAGCATCCGGATCTCCAGCCCCGGCAGGTAGCGCAGGTTGAATTCGGAGAGGGCAACAGTGCCGAGGACGCGCCAAGGCACATTGAAGTACTCCAGGAACGTCCCGATCATGGCGATCGACGTCAGGACAGCATAGAAGCGGAAGAAGTGAAACATCTGTTCTTCGCGCTGCAAATAGGCGAAGCCGAGGAGCACGGCCGGGATGGGCGCGCAGTAGACGAGCATCGCCAGAGCAGGGGCCTTCCAGTTCTCCAGTCCGAACGTCGCCAGGCCATTGATCGCGGCCAGGATGAGGAAGAGGAACACGAGCGCCGCGCTGACCTTGACAGCGCTGAACCGCCGCGAGAACTCGCGCGCGTGGGCCTGGAGTGTCGACTGCGCGGAGACCAGGACCATTGTGTAGACGACGATGATGCTCAGCGTCATGACCACCGGCGTGCCGGGGGTGAGCTTGCGCGCCGGATCCTGCAGAATGCCGCAGAGGATCGCCAGCAGCCAGCCGCGCCGCCAATCGGTCATCGCGACGGTGACCGACAGCATGAGAATTGCGCCGAAGATGACGGTGATCATGGGCCGGCTTCGTGAACGCCGGGCCGTCGTGCAGCATTTCGTCGCGCTCCGGAGATGCTTTCTAAGACAGCAACCTCGGCCCACGGCGCGCCAGCCTTCGCGCGAGCAGCAAGCCGCGCCACTCCCCGACGAGCTTGGTGGGGATGGCCCAGGGATGGCGGAGGTGATAGCGGGTTGCCACATTGCGGCGAATGCGCGTCAGGGCGTAACGCCAGAGCGGGGGGCGATGGAGGATGGCGAAGTAATAATCGCCGGCCGAGTGGACGGGAGAGGCCGTGGAACGGTGGTCACCGAAGGAGCGCAGACCGCCTGTAGCGAGCTTCAGATGATGGATGGAAGCGCGCGGCTCGAACCAGATCGTGCCGCCTGCGGCGGCCAGGCGAATGGCAAACTCGGTCTCGAAGCGGTACGCGGCGCCGATGAAGTTCTCATCGAAGCCGCCGATGGCCAAGGCACGTTCGCGGTCCACCGAGAGATTGCCGGCCATAACGTTGGTGAGGAATCGTCCACGATCGGAGTGAAAGCGAAACTCGAGATCATCCACCGGCTGATCGATGTGCATCGGCACTTCACCCGGTTGCAGGATCTGGCCGACAACCGCCGTCGCACGATGATCGCGGTGCGATTCCGTATGCGCGGCGATCAGCGTTGGCGATGGTTCGATATCGTCGTCCAGAAAGAGAACCAGCGGCGTCGACGCTTCCTGCAACGCCACGTTCATGGCGTGAGGAATCGAGGGGGCGTCGAGGCGGAGATGGCGAATCTTCCCCTCGGCTTGCCAGTGCGCCAGCTCAGGGTTCGCTTCCGGACTCTGGTCGACGACGATGATGGCGTCCGCCGGTGGCGTCAGCGCGAAGAGCCGCCGCAGCGTTTCCACGACGATCGCGCCGCGGTTGTACGTCGGGATAGCGATGGTGATCATTGCAGTTCACCTGCTGCGATCCACCGCAACATCGCCTTCACTCCGTCGACGCCTCGCGTGTAGCTCCAATCGGCGATGATTTCGCGCGAGCGCTCACTCATACGCTGCCGCAACGAGTCATCGGATGCGAGGAGATCGAGATCGGTCGCGAGGGTTTCGATGTCTCCGGGCCTGAAGACGAAGCCGTTGTCGCCGTGACGGACGATGTCGCCGACGGGGCCGCAACGGTCCGTGACCACAACAGGCAGACCGCACGCCATCGCCTCGTTGATGACTGTACCGCGGGGATCGTCGAGCGAAGGAAGGACGAACGTATCGGCCATGGCGTAGTGCTTCGGGATTTCGCTCTGATTCACGAAGCCGATGAGATGGACGTTTCTCAGATCATGCGTGCGAACGTACATCTCCAACTCCGGCCGCAGCTCACCCTCGCCCATGTAGACGAGGGCGGCGCGGCCGCGGTGCGGCATCTGCTCGAATGCGCGTACCAGTGACATTGGATCTTTACGCGGGATGAGCTTTGCGGAGAAGAGAAAGACGACGCTCTCCGGCGCGATGCCGTAACGCGCCCGCAGCTCTTCGCGCTCGCCGGGCGCGAACTGTGCGGCATCCGCGAAGCGTTCATTGTCGATGGCCCACGGCAGGTCGAAGAATCGTCGCGGGTCGGCGCCGTAATGACGGTAGTAGGCGGCGTTGAATGTGCCCGAGATCATGAAGGCATCGGTCAAGCGGAAGAGCCCGCGAAAGAAGCCGGCGCGAAGCGTCTGCATCACCGTATCCTCCGGCGGCACGAAGCTGCTGTCGCCGAACATGGCAATCGGAATGCGTGCGGCCCGGCACGCGGCGACCGCCAGCAGCGAGGTGATCGTGCCCCAGCCGAGCATGAGCAGCACGGCATCGTAACGGCCGCGCCAGATCGCGGGCATCACTCCAGGATTGACCAGGCGCCAGTAGCCGCTGCCGCGTCCGAAGTTTCGAAGCGCCCGCCATGGATAGCCTTGCAGCATTTCCAGGTCCCAACTAAGAGTCGTCTTCATATCCTCATCGCGGTAGGGCTTCGCTCCCTGGAGCGAGCAGTAGATGACGGTGAGATCGATCTCCGGGTCGCTGGCCAGAAGGCGGAAGAACGGATCCTGATACTGGATCACGTGAGAGGCGAGGATTGCCAGGCGGAACATCGGTCACGATCTTCGCACGAAGGACTCCTGTACGTTCTCCTGGCCGGCACGGTTACTTCGGTTTTCGGACCACGACCGGCTCCGCCCTGGAGGCAAGACGTTGCCACACTCCGGGATGGCTCAGTACTTCCCAGCCGCGAGACGCGAAAAACAGAATGGCCGCGTGCGGATCCATACTCGTGAATGCGTCACAGTCGGTTCCGACATACGCGTTCAGGTTGGGAGTGAGCCTGTGGTATCGGAACCCCACCGGCCGCCGGCGCAAGGCGTCCAACTCACGCATCAGACGCCGCGGAGCCTCGAACAGCGCTCGCCATACCACCGCGTTGCGAAAAGGAATGAGACGCTTGCGCAAGCGCTGGGTGAACGTCAGTTCATCGTATCCGCGAAACTCCAGACCCTCGGCCGCCCACGGCCGGCAGTGCCACGCAGGAGCGAGAAGTGCGACTCCTCCGGGCCGCAGGATCCGGGTGATCTCCTCGAACACGCGCTCCGGATGCGGCACGTGCTCGATCGCCGCAAATGAAACCACGAGCTCGATACCACTGGACCGGACCGGCAGTTGTTCCATGTCCGCGGCGATGCGCGGAAACGGCTCATCGACCGCCGCCAGAGCCGGAAACGAGAGATCGAGACCGATGTATCGCGGAGCGATGCCCGGCATTGCTCCGCGGCCGCATCCCAGCTCCAGCACCGGACCTTCCCGGTCGAGCACCGCGTTGTCGAGCCACCGCCGGGTCACGGCCCACGATTCGGGAGTCAGCTCGCGCCCCCATCGAGCAGGGTCGATTCGGTTATAAAACTCTCGTGCGTCTACGGAAGTCATGATCCCTGGATGTTGCGTCGCTCGCCGATGATTCGCGCGGGCACGCCGCCTACGATGGCGTTCGGCGGAACATCTTTCGTCACCACCGCGCCGGCGCCGACGATTGCTCCGTCCCCGATGGTGACCCCCGGCAGCACAACGGAGCGAGCGCCGAGCCAGACATCCTCGCCGATAACCACCGGCGCGCTTCGACTCCCCTGTGCTGCGAGCCGGACGCCGCGTGCGGAGTTGTGGGTGTGGTCGGTGATGAAAACGCCCGGAGCGATGAGGGTATGCGCTCCGATCGTGACGGAATGGGCAGTGTCGATTTCGCTGGTGGTTCCAATGAAGACGAAGTCGCCGAGGGTCAGTGACGCTGCGTCGTCGACGCACTTGAGGAACACGTCGTGTTCGATGTCTGCCCGTGTGCCGATCCGCACGCACCACGGCCGGTCGATGCGCACACGCGCGCCGATGCGCAGTTTCCCTCCGACTTGCGCGCCGCGCATGCGAAGCAACGCCGCCCGGAGGCGTCCGGCAAGCACACTGGCAAGCTCTCGCGCCCGTTCGAGAACCCTCACTCCGGCCTCCGCGCCACGAGGCAGAGCTGATGTGCGAGGGTTCGTGGCGCGACCTTCAGTGCCGCGCGATCCATCAGTTTCAGCAGCGGCAGCGGCACTATGCGGTGCAAGAACCTGACGAAGAAATGGCCGGAGATGGCAGGCGTCTCGAAATAGATCATCTCCAGCACATCGAGCCCGGCTTGACGCGAGGCGTCACGCAGTTCCTGTTCCGTGTAGGCAAAGAAGTGACCACTGCCACCGGCGGAGAACTGCTTGTGCTCGTGCGCCCGCGGATCGCCGAGCGCGGTGTAGCTCGGCAGGCTCGATTTGAAATACGCGTGGTTTGGCGTGGAGACGACCACCGTGCCTCCCGGCCGCACGTAGGACGTCAGGATGCTAAGAAAGTCGGCAGGATAGACGAGGTGCTCGATGATCTGGTTTCCGAAGACGAGATCGAAAGTGCCCAGGGGAGGGCGGTCGAAGACGTTTGCGGCCAGGAGCTCGATGTCGCCGTACTCATAGCGGGTCTTCGCATAGTCGAGAAAGGGCTGCCGGATGTCGACCGCGGTGACGCGTTTGCCGCGCTCGGCGAGCATTAGTGCGAGCGTTCCCTGCGCGCAGCCGACATCGAGCACGCTCTCAGCGTGATAGCGCTCGACGATATCGATGTAGAGCTGGAGCTGGTTTTGGTAGGAGTGGAACGAGTGGCGCTCGATGTCGTGATCCCAAATCTCGCGCAAGTCGTTGCGGTAGATCTCCTGGATCTCCTCGGGCCATGTAGGATCGAAAACGGGCCGCTTCACGCGACACTCCTTCCGAGCAGCAGGACGCGCACGGCGCGCGAGGCATAGCGCCGCCATCGCGGGTCGTTCTTTCGCCGCAGGCAGGAGGCGATGAAGTAGAGCGCGCGAATCTCTGATTGCCGCGATTGTGCGCGCTTCCGGGGCCGGATCGCCGCGGCCTGCTCGGCCAGAGAGGGATCGCCGCCATCGCGCAACGCGATGGCAAGCGCCGCAGATGCGACCTGCTCGCGGCGGTGGAGACTGCTGATGGCGCGGATGTCGATGCGCGCTTCGTACAAAACGTCGTGGCTGATGCAGACGTCGCCGAGGGCGGCCATGCGCATCCAGAGATCGAGATCCTGGGCGAAGTAGAACTGTGCGCGGTACCCGCCAGCGCGCGTATACGCGTCGGCGCGGAAGACTGCGCTGCCGTGATGCGGGAGCGACTGAATGGCGTCGATACCGGCGTGCAGGAGCGAGTCACGAATACTCTTCGATGCGTGCGACGTCGTATACAGCGCCTCTCCCTCGGGGCCGACGTACGCGACCTCCGAGGCCGCGAGAACGCACGTATCGAGAAGCGGCAGAAGACGCTCCAGCCGCTCAGGATGCGAGACATCGCCACAATCCTGCCGCGCGATGAAGGAAGCGCGCGCAGCCTGGCATCCGCGGATGAGTGCGCGCGTGATGCCGCCATTCTCCTGCCTGATGACGCGTATGCGCGGATCGTCATAGCTGCGCAGGATCGCCGCTGTCGCGTCCGTCGAGCCATCGTCGACGACGACCAGCTCGAAGTTACGCTCCGTTTGCGTGAGGATGCTGTCGATCGTGGCCGCCAGCGATGCGGCACCGTTGTACACGGGAAGGACCACGGACACTCGCGGCGTCACGACCGCATGCGGTCCACGCTCGCTGACAGCTTTCCCATCGTTGTCCATCCTAATGTGCGCGCCAGAAGCGCGTAAAGGCTGAATTGTAGACGCGGGCCTCGCGCCCCTGCGCCTTGCCGCGCCAGTTGGAAGAGCATCGCCGCCTCCGCCGCCAGCCCCGCCGCGCCGCACTGACGCGAGAGGAGAAACAGCTCGCGCGCGAAGTGCTGCATCTCGGGCGCATCTTCGCCGATGCCGGCGCGCCGCGCGTGACCGAAGATCGCCTGGTGGGCGATTGCCCGGTCGCGGAGCGTCGCTTTGTCGTGCGAGCCGGAGAGATGCTCATCGTGCGTCCGGAACTCGGAGACCCATGCTCCAACCTGGCACAGGCGCACTCCAGTTGCGGCGATCCGGCAATCAAGCTCCCAGTCCTCTTCGTTGCGCAATGGCAGCCACGCTCCTGCTGCACGCAGGACCGACGCGCGGTAGAGCGGCGTCGTCGTCTCCCACCATCGAGCCTGCAACATAGCCGGGAACAGGGTGTCGATGCGCTCGCCGGTTCGCTTCCACGGTGTCGGATGAATGCTGCCGTCGCGGAATCGCATCCGTGTCCAGCCGTACGCGATGCCACACTCGGGATGCTCCTCCAGCGCACGGACCTGCAGTTCGAACTTGCGCGGCTCGAGCAGATCATCGCTGTCGAGTAACTGAATGAATTCGCCGGTGGCCGCCTGCCTCCCCGCTTCCCGCGCCACGCCCGGCCCGCCATTCGTCTGGTGAATGACACGTATCTCGGCGTGCTCGCGCGCGAGATCGCCGGCAACGCGCCGCGTGTCGTCGGTCGATCCATCGTCGACGATGATGACTTCGATGGGCCGGTACGTCTGCGCCAGAACGCTGGCCACCGCCTCGCGCAACATTACCGGGCGGTTGAAGACCGGGATGATCGTCGTAACGAGAGACACCGTCGGATTGTAGACCGCGTGCGCGTTCCGTCCCGATCAGCCTGTCAACGATCTGCTGCTGACGGCCGGAAGCCGGCGGGCTGCTTGCGAAGCGCGATCACGAACACATGCAACGCCCCGATCAGGAGAGCGCTGTCGAGCACGCGCGCGTATGAGGTCGCGATGTGCCAGACGACGTCACGCGCGGAGAACAGATAAAGAAATCCGAGAACAGCGGCAAAGAGGAGCACACCGATCGACACGCCGGCCTCGGCGAAGCGGTGTCGTACCAAGAGAAAGGGCAGAGTAGCGGCAACCGCCAGGAGAATCAGCCACGGCGAGAACGCGAGAACATTCTTGAGAAGCGTTGTCAGGATAAGCGACAGCGACGGCAGTCCCGATCGCAACGACTCGATCGTGAACGGTTTGAAATCGAACGTGGTGACGATGCCAAGGCGGACCTGCTCGAGACGGAGAACGATAAACGGAAGAGACGATGCCGCGAGTAACGCCCCATCGGTAACAAGCGCGCGGATGCCCGGGCGTTGTCGGACGATGGTCATCGCGTACCACGGCAGAAGGAGCAGAGCCACGATCAGGATCGAGTCTGCTTTGATGAAGAGTAACGAGCCGGCCAGGATCAGCCCGACGCGGCGCGTCCAGCTCGTCTCCCCCTCGAGCGCAACCGCGGCGAATCCTACGAGCGGCACGAGGAAGCTCTCGGCCGCCTCCGGCCGCCCGAGGAGAAGAGGGAAGGCGAAGGCGAGGGATGCGGCCGCGATGATTGCGGCGCGATTTCCGCCGACGATCATGGCCACCGCGGTCAGGAGAAGGATCTGCAGAAGCGCCGTCGCGAAGCGATAGAGCAAGGCAAATCGATCGAGCGCCTGTCCGAGGTCGAAGGTGGATTGTGGGACGTCGGCGACCCACATCAGCGTCGACAGATAGATGGGGAACGAGGCCGGATAGGCCACTCGATGACCGCCTCCGAACTGGGCGCGCAGAAACGGCAGATCATGTGATCCGCGCGCGTGATGGGCACGCGCGATCGGCAGCCAGTGCGTGAAGACATCGCCATCGAAATCGAGCCTGATGGCGCTGAAGACCATCGCGATCGCGAGCAGCAGCACGATCGACACGTTGCGCCGGGTGAGGATCAGCCGAGGCAACGGTGAGCGCTGGAGGATCACTCCGATGATGCTTTCGACAGCGAGGGCCAGCTCAATCGAACGTGGCGTGAGAAAACCGAGCAGATATGTGAGTGTCACGTGAACGACGCAGAAGAGGGGGAGTCCAACCGTCGCCCCGGTAGCACCTCCGGAGGTATATGCGTAGCTACACACCAGGACACCGGCAAGAATGAAGACGAACAGCCGGATGAACGAAACGAGCGTCCAGCGGTTGTAAGGACGCGCGAACATAGGCCGCCTCGGCACGTCATCGATCATCGTTGGCGATGCTGCCGCAGCCGGGAGTCTCTTCAGAAGCTCATCGCGCGTCGACCGATCGCGGACGAGGATGAGCGTCTTCGGACCTAAAGATAGCGGTGCGTGCCCTCGAAGCATGCCCGCTCGATCGACGGAACCGTCAGCTTCCCAGTCAGACGGTTGATTGCCTTCGGCAAAGACGATCCAGGAAACGGACGGTAGTGGCTCGGGAAACAGACTCAATGCGTACTGGCGTATGTGGCCGCTCTCCCAACCGCGATCGGGGCTGACGAAGATGACGTTCTCGAAACCCGCTGGAAACGGCTCCCTCGGCAAGAGCGCGCCAAACGTTTTCACGTCGAAGTGCATCGGAAGGGGCGTCGTCGCCAGACAGAAGATGATCGTCAGGACGAAGGCAACCCCAGCGGCCAACCCTGCGTTGCGAAGCCGGTCGCGCATATCCGCGCATCATGCACGAATTCGCCGGGTCTCAGAACTGGAAGTAGATGAAAGGACTGGCGTTCAACGCTCCGAAAAAGTAGATCGACAGGATCGCGGCGGCGACCGCGAAGCTTCCCGCGATCGTGCGCATGCGGAAGACAAGGTAAGGTCCCGAGATTGAGTCCGATGAGTAATCGGCGTCGAGCCAGCGCAGAGAACCTGGCCTCGCCGGAAGAAAAGATCCGGCGAGGTGACCGATGATCACGAGGCCGATCGACCATGCCAGCACGACGGGCCACCAGACGTTATGGCCGAGGCCCGATCCGAAGAGGGCACGCAGTATCGCGATGGTCGTGGCGAAATCAGGCGCACGAAACGGTACCCAGCAAAGCGTCACGAAGAGAAGCGTCGATGCCCAGGCAAAAAGGCGTGGCATGCGCGCGGTAGGGAAAAACTCGCGCCACGCACGATGGAGTGCCAGTGCGAATCCGTGCAGGAATCCCCAGAGTACGAAGTTCCAACCCGCTCCATGCCATAGGCCACCCAAGAGCATGGTCAGCATGAGATTCACGTACGTTCGGGCTCTCCCCTTTCGATTTCCTCCGAGAGACACATATAGATAGTCGCGGAGCCATTCGCTCAGAGTGATGTGCCAGCGATGCCAGAACTCGGCAACGTTGGCTGCGAGATAAGGCATGTTGAAATTCTCGGGCAGATCGTAGCCAAACATCTTTGCGGTTCCGATGGCCATGTCGGAGTAGCCCGAGAAGTCGCAATAGATCTGCAGGGTATACGCGACCAGCCCGCACCATGTGGTCACGCAGCTCCAGTTCTGCGGAGCCGAGAACACGGCATCCGCGACGACCGCAAGATGATCGGCGACGAGCAGTTTCTTTCCGATGCCGACGAGGAAGAGAGAAGCTCCGTGGAGAAGACGTTCGCGAGTCGGTCCGATGGTTCGCTCCATCTGCGGCAGAAACACGGAGGCGCGCACGATCGGACCCGCGATAAGGTCGGGAAAGAACGTCACGAACATCGTGTAATCGAGACGCGACTTGCACGGTTCGATGCGCTTTCGAAAGACATCGATGGTGTAGCTCATCGATTTGAATGTGTAGAAGCTGATCCCCGCCGGCAGGATGATGCGGAGAAGGGGAACCTCGCGGCCAGTGAACGCGAGCAGACCGTTCAAGTTGGCGAGAAAGAACGCGACATACTTGAAGAATCCGAGAATGGCCAGATTCGACACGATGCTGGCAGTCAGCCATGCCTTTCGGACGGGGATGTTTTCGGTGGCCGTGATCCGCGCGGCGCAGAAGTAGTCAATGACGCTGATGATCAGCAGCAGTGCCAGGTATCGATAGTCCCAGGCGGCGTAGAAAACGCAGGAGCTTGCGCAGAGCACGGCCTTTTTGCGCGTGTGCGACATCGGGATCGCCGTGATACCGAGAATCGCACCGAGGAAGAGGAAGAAGCGGAGGCTAGAAAAGACCACGGCGCCTCAATGACGAGAGCTCATGAGCGAGAAGGTCCGCTGCGGCGCGGTGGCCTTCGGCGTTCATATGCCCCTGCGCGAATGAACTATTTGGGAATCCGAATGGTGAGCGGCCGCGGGTGCGAAAGTCCGCAAACGTAGCTCGCAGGTCGACGCAGCTCAGCCTTGCGAACGCACAGCGTGCGAGAAACCGCTTCTCGACGACGTCCTCCCCGTTACTGAATCCGGGGATGAAGAAGAAGGTCAGCCGGCCCCCAAACGCTTCGGTCATCAACGACAGCTCGTCTTCCACGGGTGGCGTGAGCTCCGGCGGCGCGACACGGGCTGGCTGCCCTTCGTTGGCGGCAAGAAAGAGAGGAGGCATTTGAGAAAGCGCACGAAACATACCGCCACGCGCGATCCCATAGTTCAGCAATGCGCTGCGTGGCCGGAGTCGGGCAAGTATTCGGGACGTTCGGCCGAGATGGACGGCGGGCGGAGGCATGGGAACCAGCCGTCCTTCGTGAACCTCGAAATGCGCTTTCGTCGGGACGAATCCGTCATCCGACAGATCCGGTGCGTTGAGCTCGATGATCGTCCACGACGGTCGAAATTCAGAACGTAGCTTCGGGGCATCCAGAAGATAGTCGGCCGGTGAAAGCGATGAGCGTCCGGCGTTGAGAACTCTGATGCCGAGCAGGGACTGCAGTCGGGCCGTAAAAACCTCATCGTCGTTCACCTGGGCGCTCTCGGTGAAGGAGTCTCCGATGGCCAGTACAACTGGTCCGGCCTGTTGCGACGGACTTGTGCGAATACCGTGGGAGTCCCAGTGGCTGACGCCCCAACCTTCAAGAAGGCGATAAACCACTGTCGATTCGCGGCCACCCTCCGAAATCGGAGGGTTCCACGAGAGGTGCCGTAAGAGAAGTTCAAAGGCCAGCAGGGCCAGAAGAACGCCGATGGCAGGGCGAAGATAGGTCGGTAGGATGCGCATCGGCCGTGACTTCGATTTTGACACAGCATCTTGATGAGTGCCCAAACGAGCCCCCATCAGTTCAGACGCCTGGACAACCGCTCGAACAGTTTCGATGAGCAACGCTCGATCTCGCCGTGGCGAACATCCCACAGGCGTTCGGGGTGGGCGTTGATCTCGTTTGGAATGGTGTCGAAGCCGCAGGGATAATAGAACGCACCGAGGTAGTGGACATAAAACGAAGCGGCAGCGAGAACGATCAGCGCGGCCTGGGCGAGCCTGCTTCGGGCGAACAGCCGTTCCCATCCGAGCGCGAGCAAGATCGTCAGTGCCGGCACGCACTCGGTCAGCAGCCGGTAGGCGAAGGAAGTCCCGCCCCACCATGAGTACCACTTCGCATAAAGAAGAATTGTGAGCAGGACGCCGACCGTGAGCGCGGTCAGCAGTGGCTCCTTTGTTGGATGGCGCAGGACGAAAAATGTGTAGGCGAGACTGAAAAGAAACAACGGCGTGAAGACGAACAGGCCGCGGTTCGGGCTGAGCAGCAACCCTGCGAGTCCCGCTCCGAACCTGCCCAGGAACCAGTTGCCGGCTGGGTACTGGCCGAGGTTCGCGACCGTGCCCCAGTAGTGGTGCGAGTACCAGGCGAGGAGCGCCGCTGGCACTGCGGCCGCGGCGCAGAACGGAAGGAAGGCACGGCGGTGGCGCCAAAGGACGAACACGGCGAGCGGTGCGACGATCAGCAGATTCACGGGGCGATTGAAAACGGCGAAGCTGAGGGGGAGTCCGGAGAGCGCGATCGAAAGCGAATCGCCGCGCGTCAACAGCCAGAGCGCGAGCGTCAGAAAGAGCAAGGATGGTCCGTGCTGCCACATGCCACGCGCAGCCACGCTCATCGCAGTGGTAGCAAACGCGTAGACGAGCGTGCCGCCGATAGCGGTGGCGCGCTGGGTCACGATGCGCGAGAGCGCAAGAAAGAAGAACGCCACTGAGGCCGCGGTGACGATGCTGGCCGAGATCATCGAAAGCATCGAGCGGTGAACGACGTCGAGCGGAATACCGCGCCACTCCGCGATGCGGTAGGCAGGGATGTTGAAGAACCCTGGGATGATCGGATAGCCGGAAACTGCGTGTCCTTCGATGTGATGAAACCAGTACGCGCCCGGCGTCTCCAGGCCATCGAAGTAGAGGCTGTGATTGCGCTCGATGGCCAGCGGCAGTAGCTCGGCCGGAGTCGTGTCGCCGCCAGCGGCCCAGAAACGCGAGCGATAGTGATAGACGTAAAGCGTCAGCGATAACGCGAACAGCGCAAGGGCGATCCAGCCGCGTTTCATCGTGTTTCCTCGGCAAGCTCGTCTCTGCGTGTGTAGAAGATATTCTGCTCGAGCTGCTGCGTGGCGAGATATCCACGCTCCGCGAGCCAGTTGGCCACGCTGCGGTCCGCTCCGGCGGAGTTGTCCTCGATGACGAGAAGCCGCGGCCGGAAACGCTCCAGGTCGAATCCGCGCAGCACCTCGAGCTCCGCCCCTTCGACATCGATGCTGACAAAGTCGATCGGCTCGGTGATGCCGGCAAGGATGTCGTCGAGCGTTCGCAGCGGGACTTCGACAGTCCGCACGCTGCCTCCTTCCTTTGCAATGCGCGTGTGGTCCGGCGTCATCGACGACAACGTTGCGACGCCGCGCGGGCCGTCAGCGACCGTGAACGCGACGCTTCCGCTCGCCGCTCCGCACGCTGCATGGACGACTGTGCTGTGAGGGCGCGAGGCTGCGCAGCGCTTGTACAGCTCCGGTACGGCCTCGATGACTATGCCGCTCCAGCCGATGGCCTCGAAAAAGTAGGTGTTACTGAAGCCGACGCCGTCGTACCCGCCGACGTCGACGTAGAACCCTTCACGCCTCCGTTCGAAGAGGTCCCAGAGAACGACGTCCTCGCCGTTCTGCGACGGCATCAGCGGCGGCAGGCGCATCGAGCGGGAGGTCGCCATCAACACGATCTCCTTGCGGCTGGCGACGAGTTGCCTCTGCAACGATTCGATCGTGCCGCGAAGCCGGAAGATCTCGGTCCATGTTTCGCGGTGCTTGCGGCGCATCACGTACGCGAGGGCCACGATCACCACGGCCAGTGCCGCAATGCCGATCATCCGCGCGAGGCCTCTGGGATGTCGACCGCGCCGCGCGCGAAGTCATCAAGGAACGTGCGTGTGTAGCGCTTGAGAAACGCCAGCGGGAGGCCGCCCGATGATGCTGGTAGCGTGCGCTCGGAGTCGTCCGCGACGTCCTCCACGGCCCGCTCGAACCAGTTGTGGTAGTGCGTGACGATGCCGTCGATGCTGTAGAAGTTGCCGAGACCGTAGCGGTACATCGCTAGTTCCGAGGTCCATTGCGGAGCATGGAAATGCGGTGTGTAGATCGGATCATCAAGACGCGTTGATGTATGGACGCGCATGGCCTTCCATTCCAGTCCGTGCTCCCGCAACCGCGTGGGAATGTTGTAGGTGATGTGCTCACCTGTCACGTCGAGGCCCCGGAATGGAACGGGCAACTTGAACCGTCGTCGCCGGAACCAGACCCGTGTACGACGTGCCAGTGCTGTGCGAAAAAGAAGGAATGAGCTCTCCGGCATCCCGCGGCCCCATGGCCGCGTATACGGACCGCATCCGATGTCCTCGGGACTCACCAGCGCCACGTTGCCAGTGAGGTGTGCGGCACAGGCGTCGAGCCAACGACGGTCGATGAGGACGACGTCGGCATGGAGGAGCAGCGTGAATTCGGCGCGGGAGCGGTTGAAAAGGTCCATGAGCGCGTGCGCCTGACCCGAACGCCGCACGATGACCTCGGCACCGAAGCGGCGCGCGATATCAGCTGTGCCGTCCGTCGAATCGTTATCGAGAACGACAAGCTGTGTTTCGCGTGCATCGGTCATGGCTCGCAATGCTGTCAGCGACGCCGGAAGAAACGACGCGCTGTTCCATGTCGTCATGCCGACGAAAAGGCGCATCAATGTGGCCACTCCGAACCTGGATCTTGATGTTCAAAATGGTGTCCGAGGAGACGACGAATGCGGGCCATCCCTTCGAGGCCCAGTCCGAGGCGCGTCAGGCGCCCGGGAGAAACGAGTGGCGGAAGGATGGCGGACGGACCGCGGCGAATCGGCATGGCGGTGAGCGTGGACAGCGCATCGTGCCACGACTGCTCGAATGCGGGAAGCGTGTAGGCCGCGGGAAGTTCGACGCGCGCAGGAGGCGGCTCGCGGATGAGCTTCGCCGACGCAACCATGTCTCCGACGGGGAAGACGCGGTCGCGCAGGACCCCCTCCTCTTCCCGTCCGACAAAGTCCGAGACGATCGGTACGATTCCATTGGCCATCGCTTCCCACGCCACGATCGGCCCCGCCTCGGCCGGCGAGAACACCAGAAGCGCGTCGATGTTCGGATAGATCTTCTCGTAGAGCTCTGCTCGCGACAGATCACCGTGAAAGACCACCGGCATGCCGCGCAGACCCTCGCGTAGCCGCGCTTCCTCAGGGCCGCTGCCGGCAATGTGTAGCGTGACACCGTCGAGCTCGTGCATCAGGGGGATCAGATCGAGGACGCGCTTCTCGCCATCGTCGAGACGTCCGACGTAGGCGATCTGCTCGATACGCTCGCGTTTCCGCTGGGGAGCAGGGGGTAACGGGACCCCCGTCGGGATGTGCCGCACGTTCGGCACGATCCCTTCGAGCTGCAATGCCACGCGGCGCGACACGCTGACCGCCAGATCGATGAACGGCGCACACGAGCGCACTTGATCGATACGGTCTTCTCCCTGGCTGTGAATGCAGAGTGCGATGCGTGAGGTCGAGCCTTTTGTCTTCGCGTACGAAGCGGCGTAGAGAGCGTCGGCAAGGTTTACGGGAATGATGATGTCCGGCTGCACGCGCTCGAATACGCGCAGAAGGTTTGCGATGCGCACTTCGCGCGTGGTGTCTGTGCCTTCGACCTCAATCGGATTCGCCACCGTGTGCCGTGTGACATAGCGCGCGGGATCGTGGAAGCGCCCTTTCGCCAGTGCGGTGTGCACTTCGTGGCCGCGCGCGAGCAGTGCCGAGGTGAGCGCTTCCATCCACGCTTCCACCCCACCGCCCGTGTGCGCTGCCTGCGAACAGAAGAGGATGCGCATCAACGCCCCGCCGCCTCGCGCACAATCCTGACGAATGTTCGTCCCGTCTCGACCTGGGCTCTGGACACGGCACTTGCGCCGGCCGCCTCTTCATCCTCGTTCGGGCCGGGTGGCCGCACGTTCCACGCGTTCTCCATCGCCTCCGCCCATGCTTCGGCGTCGTCGACCGGCAGGAAGACGCCGCCGGGCGGCGCCTGCTCGCGATGAACGGGAAGGTCGCTGACGAGGATCGGCTTGCCGAGAGTCTTCGCGTCCTCGACCACGGTCGACCACCCTTCGAACTGCGACGGCTGCAGAATGGCGATCGCGCGGCGCATGAGCGCGATCTGGTCCGCGCGCGGGATGAGATCGAGGATCCGCACGGCGCCCTTCAAATCGTGTTCGCTCAGGAAGGCCTCGATCGATTCGAGATAGTCGTTTCCCCGAAAGCCGAACGTGCTGCCCGTGCAGGCCACGACGACCGGCACGCCACGCGCGCGCAGGCGGCGCACGGCCTCGAAGACGACCGGGTGGTTCTTGTGATGAGAGAACTGGTTCGCCAGGAGAAAGAACTTATCGGGCAGTCCGTACGCCCGTGCAACAGTGACCGGATCACGCAGCCACCATTCGTCCGTCGGCATGCTGCAGAAGTGGAGCACGCGCGCCTTGCCGCGGAATTGCGGCAGGTAGGTTTCCAGATCGCGCAGGCCGTCGTTGCTGGAGAGAACGATGAGCCGCGCTTCCACACCGTTGCGCGTGTAGTGCTCGTCATACCAGTGCTGTAACTCCGGACTGAAGAGCTCCGGCATGCGCCACGGCTGAAAGTCGGGCATCCAGAAGACGAGTGGAATGCCTGGCTCGGAAATCGGCGCGATGGGAAAAAGGACGTCGATGCGTGCATCGATGAATAGGTCGCGCGCGTCGCGCCATCCGCACCAGGCGCGTCGCAGGGCGCGCACCACGCGGCCGATGCCCGTGGTTGGGAACCCCAACACCTGCTGTCCGTCGAGCAGCTCCCGCACCTCGGCGAACGGGTCGTCATCCTGCGCTTCCATCCACCAGACGTCCGCCAGTGCGACGCGCTCCGAAGCTGGCAGAGCGGCGACCGCGCGCACCAGGTGCTGCAGGTAATACCGTCCGCCGATCCACTTCCGTCCAGGGTCGACGCTCACCAGGCCCACGCGCAACATACCCGTAGAATACCCGCTACGTATGCGCGATCAGGGAGGCAGGGCCGCCGTGTGGCTCTTCGTCGTGCTCGTAGCGATCGTCTACGGCCTCGTGATCGCGGAGGTCGGGCGCGCTGAGTACTCGCTGGTAGACGACTATCGCGCATTCACGCTGCTCCACAACGGCGAGGCACGCGCCGTGTTGTGGCGGACGCTCGCGGACTGGCGCGCGAGCGACGCCTGGCTGTACCGGCCATTTCCGGACACGATCTCATACGCACTCGCTTCGGTACTGCCTAGCCATCCAGGCGTGTGGCGCGTCATCCTCATCCTCATCCGATTGGGTTGCGCCGGCGTCGTCTTCGCGATCGCGCGAGCATGTACGCCGTCACTCGCGGCCGCAGCCGCTGCGGCCGCGTACTTTGCATTCTTCCCGGCCATCCCGGAGCTTCATCTCCTGCGCGTCGAAGGTTGGCTGACGCTAACACTGTCGATCGTGACCCTGAACTGGATACGCTTCGAGCGCGGTGGGC
>DATLVW010000435.1:0-2280 GCA_035577085.1 Thermoanaerobaculia bacterium | reverse complement strand
CAGCCGAGAATGTTCATGAGCGTCGATTTGCCGGAGCCGGACGGCCCCATGACGGCGAGGAACTCCCCCTCATCGACCTCGAGGTCGAGGCCCGCAAGCGCGTGCACCTCGACCTCGCCCATCGAATAGACCTTTGTCAGTCCGTGAATCTCAATGACCTTTTTCGGCACTACCGGCCACCTCTGCCGCCACCGGGACGCGCGCCGCCGCCCATCGGGCCGGCGCTTCCGGGAGGCGCGTTCGTCTCGACTTTCGAAGTAGCCAGGCCGACGATGATCATGTCGCCAACCTTCAGGTCGCCGGAGACGACCTGCGTGTAGTGACCGTCGGTGATGCCGGTGCGGATCTCGACCGGTTTGAGCTTGCCGTCAGCATCCATCATGTAGACCGTTTGCGGACGCTTGCGCATCGGAGGAGCGCCGCCGAGGGCGCCTGCCGCGCCCTGCATTCCACGAGCGCGATTTCCCCAACGTGCGGCACGTTCTTCCGGACTCATCGTGCTCGTCGCTCCGCCGGCTTCCATCCGCTGGCGCCTGCGCTCGGCGCGTTGGTCGGATGTTGGGCCGCCGGTTGTCGCGGCGGTTTGCGTTTGCGTGGGTTGCGTTTGCGTCGTCTGCGTCGTGTCCGTCGCCGCAGACGTAGTCGTCGCCGGTTTCGCAGGCAGGGCGGCCGTATCGGGTTTGAATCGCAGCGCGGAGTTCGGGATGCGCAGAACGTCCTGCACGCTGGCGACGTCGATGGTGACGTTCGCAGTCATCTTCGGGCGCAGCTTTTCGTCGGGATTCGGCACTTCGATGATGACCGGATAGGTGACGACGTTCTGACTGACCGTCGCATTGAGCCGGATCTGCGCGATTCGTCCGCGGAACTCCTGATCGGGATAGGAGTCGACCGTGAAGCGGGCGGTCTGGCCCACGGCGATGCGTCCGATGTCGGACTGATCGACGTCGGCCTGCACCTGCATCTTCGTCATGTCCTGTGCGATGGAGAAGAGCGTCGGCGCGGAGAACGAGGCGGCGACGGTCTGGCCGATGTCGTACTGCCGGTCGACGACGACGCCGTCGATGGGCGAGATGATCTTCGTGTACTTGAGATTGGTCAGCGACTGGTTGAGGGCCGCGGTCGATTGCTGGACCTGAGCATTGGCCTCTTCGTAGGCCGCTCGCGCGGCGTCGAGATCGGCCTCGGGCGACAGTCCTGATTTCACCAGCCGCTGCGCGCGGTCATAGCTGATCCTGGAGTTGGCCGCCTCGACCTTTGATTTGGTCAGGTCGGCTTGCCGCTGCTCGACCGTCTGCTGGAACGGCGTCGGGTCGAGCTCGGCGAGGAGCTGGCCTTTCGTCACACGGCTGTTGAAATCGGCGTGAAGTGCAGCGATCACGCCGGAAACCTGGCTGCCGATCTGAACGGTGGTGACGGCGGACAGCGTGCCGGTCGCGGTGACCGTCATCGTAATCGTGCCGCGATCGACTTTCTCGGTTCGGTATTGTTCGTTTTTGTTGCCACTGCCTTTGCACGCTGCCAGAGCAGCAATCGTCAGAAATACGGCTAAACGTCTCACGCTGGGAACTCCCTCCGCGCTCCGTACGACCCGTTGAGCTGGGTGTTGAATGAGCGGGGCGCAGTGTAATGCAGTGATCCCGCCTGCAACGGCTCGGTTACGGGCCGCTACCGATTCGTCACGTGAGTCAGAGACCAGGGAGAAGCAGAGATCAGGGAATAGAGATCAGAGATCGGGAAGCAGAGATCCGGGTTGCGCTGCCCGATCCCTGATCCCTCCTGATCTCTGATCTCTGCTCCACTGATCTCTGCTCCACTGATCTCTGCTTCACCGCTCTGCTATGCTTCCGCCCCCATGGCGCTTTTCTCAACGAAAGAACCCACTCCTCAACCTCGGGGCCTCGATGCGCAACCCGTCGCCGGCGGTACGTTCATTGGCTCAAACCTCACGATCGATGGCACGGTAACCGGCTCGGAGCCCGTGCTCATCGAAGGAACCATACGAGGGAAAATCAACCTCAGCGGCGATCTTCGGATCGGCTCAAAAGCGCGTGTCGAAGCTACCGTGCACGCAAAAAACGTGACGGTAGAAGGAAAGTTAACCGGTGACCTATCGGCGGACGACAAAGTGGAGCTGGTTGCCAGCGCCACGGTCGACGGGAACATCAAAGCGCCGAAGATCATCGTCGCCGAGGGAGCACGTTTCCGCGGCTCGGTGGACATGGGGTCGGCGAAGCCGGCGACGGCTCAGGGTGAGCCGGGGAAGTAGCGGGTTTCGAG
>DATLVW010000434.1:0-3001 GCA_035577085.1 Thermoanaerobaculia bacterium | reverse complement strand
GTGTGCGAGCGTCGCGTCCCGCCATTCGGTTTTCGGCGACTTTTTCCTTCGTCAATCCGACGACGACCATGGCGATGCGGCGCGCTTCCTCCGGCGTCAAGTGGAAGTTCGGCATCTTCAGCTTGTCGTTGTAGACCTTCGTGCGGCGATCGTCGTAGATACGCGGATTGCGAAGCTTGTTGTAGACCCACGACGGCACCGTGTGGATGACGTGCTCGGTGGAGCCATCCTCGTTCTTCCACTGCTCGTCGTTCATGAAGCCGAAATCGAAGAGGTGCAGCGCTTTCGAGCCCTCTACCGTCAGCTCGGTACCGATCGGTTTGAGGCCTTCGAATCCTTTGATGTTGTGGCAGGAGTAGCAACCGTACTTTTCAATCGATCGCTGCCCGAGGTAGACGAGCTGATCGTGCTGGGACATCGAGCGCAGCTTTGATTCCGCCTCAACGTCGCTCAGTGTGTTGATGAGGTAGCCCTTGGCGAGATCGTGAACCGCCTGGGCAGCCGGCGGGCGGATGGGAGTCGTCATGAACGCCGGCTTCTGCATCGTCACGAGATACGCCGTGACGTCCGCTGCTTCCTGATCGGTGAGCCGCAGCGACGGCATCGGGGCGTCGGCGTAGTAGCCCTTCGGGTTCTTCACCCAGTTGTAGATCCAGGCTGGATTCGCCTTCGTTCCGACCCCGGTCAGGTTGAAACCATAGTTGCGCTCCAACGGGAAGTCTTCGCGCTTCGCGAGCCGAATCTGGCCGCTCTTCTCGTCTTTGACCTGCTCCGTGTCGATGTGACAGCCCATGCAGCCGACGCTGCCTACGAGTTGCTTGCCGCGGGCGGCGTCGCCGGCGCCCGGCTGCGACCACGGCCGGTGCGTCGACTTATCGAACAGGAAGCTGACGATGGCGTGGATCTCGGCATCCTGGAGCTTGATGTTGTGCGCCCGTTCCTGCGGAGGCACAACGTTCGGATCGATCATGTTCCGCTGGTAGAAGAACGACGGCATGCGCGTCGTGGAGCGGAAGTTGTGCGGCTCGCTGATCCAGCGGAAGGCCCACTCCGGTGTCGTCTTCTCTGCGATCCCGCCGAGGTCGGGACCAGGCTTGCGGAGATCGGAAAAGCGCCAGTTGGCGATCTTGTGGCAGGCGTAGCAGCCGTAGATCTCGATCGTTTGCTCCGCCTTCGTGATGTCCTCGCCGCGATCGACGGCCATCTGGCCCGAGTGGCACTTGATGCAGCCGGCCTCGTAGTAGTGACGCGGATACATCGGCGTCTCGATGAACTCGTTCTCTTCGTAGCCCCAGTGCCGTTGCGCGAAATCGCGCGGCAGCGGGAAGAAGCCGGCCGTCAGCATCGTGCGCTCGGCCCAGCGATGCTCCATGCGTGGACTTGCCGGCGTGTGGCCGGCGCGGCCGAACTCGGTGGCGCGATCCTGGCCGCGATGGCAAACCGTGCAGCCGTAATCCAGCAGCGGGTGAAGCGACGCCGATCCAACGTAGAGATCGAGCTTCGGGTGCGTGCGCCATGGATTGAGGATGTCGTTGGGGGCATCCTGAATTCGTTTCAGCTGCGCGATGCGCTCTTCGGTCTCTTTCCGCTTCTCCTGCGGGATCTGGTAGGCGTCGAGTTTCTGCTGCAACTCCTTCGACAGCCTTGCCGCCTCGGTCTTCGACTCCCAGCCCGGCGTATCGATGGCGCGATGGCAGGTCTGGCAGCGGTCGACGCGCGGGACGTTCATGTAGTTCATGTCGATCGACAGATCGTTCAGAACCACCTGATCGATCTTGATCACGGGATTGACGAAGTCGAGCATCGGCTGGCTGAGGATCCAGTTCGTGCTGAACGGCTTCATGTCGACGGTGCCGAGCTGTTTGGTGAGCAGATCGGCCGACGCCGTCAACTCCTTCTTCTTGTCCTCGGCATCTTTGATCTTCTTCAACCACTGATCGACATTCGCTTTTGCCGCATCGCGCTTGCGCGTCGATTCCTGCAACGCAAGCTGCAGATCGGCGAGATGCTTCGTCTGCCGCTCGTACTCCGCTTGTTGCTTCGGCGCGTCGGCGAGGTGTTGCACGACCGAGGCTTCGGTGATGTAGCGCTGCGCATCGAGGTTGGCCTTGGCGAAGCGGTAGTCCTGATCGGCGCGGTAGTGATCGCCCTCGATTGCGTCGAGCTCTTTCTGCGCGGAAAGATACTGATCGCGGTGCCGTGCCAGCTCGATCTCGTTCTTGCGGTCCTGCGCGTCGAGATCGGCGAGCTGCTGCTTGTTCTCTTCAGCCTGCGCGACCGTGATCTCCTGGGAGATGCGCTCCTGCTGCATGCGCATGAACTCGAGCTGAAACCACTTCCAACCTCGGATGTAGTCGTATCCGACCATGAGACCCGTCACCGCAAGCAGAACGAGACTCGACAGGGCGAAAATCATATTCAGCCTGCGAATCGAGTAGTTGTGCGGAATCGGCTCTTGCGGCTTCATCGGTTAGGTGTCGTCCTCAGACGTTGAAGAAAATCTCCTGGATGTGAAGGATGTATTTGAGGTTGAAAAGCCAGCGCAGCACCATCTTGATCGGCAGCGACATCATGATCAGGAAGAGGTACGCGCCGACGTAGTACCGCGCCGCGCCCATCTTCAGATAGAAGCGGCGGAACGGACCGACGGCCATGACCGGCGGCGTGCCGAGGTAAGCGCCGATGAGGGCGAGTCCGAAGATCTCGCGGATGATCCAGAGCTTTGGCAGCGACGTGCCGAGGACTTTGACCCACATCAACTCGGAGAGATCGACGTTGACGAGTGGCACGAGCTTGTTCGGATCCCAGAATTCGTAAGGTCCGAAGAAGTTCCAGTTCGGGCCACGCAGGAAGGTGCCGGTAATGATCAGGAATGACCAGAGCACGAGGAAGCCGTAGAGAAAGACGCCGATCTCCCACTTTCTTTCACGAAACGAGTAGTAGCCGTTGCCCTTCGGATTGGTATCGATGTACGGGATGGCCATCAGTCCGACGATGATGA
>DATLVW010000433.1:0-5574 GCA_035577085.1 Thermoanaerobaculia bacterium | reverse complement strand
AATTTCTACTCGACGTTCTACGGAGCTTCGAATGCCGAGATCGCGCTGGTCGGCGACTTTGATCCGAAGCAGGTCACTGCGCAACTGACCGAGATCGCAGGATCGTGGAAGAGCACGACGCCCTTCACTCGCGTGCCCCGTATTTACCACGACGTTGCGCCGACGAATCAGTCGCTGGAGACGCCGGACAAGGCCAACGCCATCTTCCTGGCCGGAGTCAATCTCCAGCTTCGCGACGATGATCCCGATTACCCCGCCCTCGTCCTCGGCAACTACATCCTCGGCGGCGGCACGCTCTACTCGCGGCTCGGTAACCGCATCCGTCAGAAAGAAGGTTTGAGCTACGGCGTCGGCTCGAATGTTCAGGCCAGCGCGTTCGACAAGAACGGCGCCTTCACCACGTTCGCCATCTACGCACCGCAGAACGCCGCGAAGCTGGAGACGGCGTTCAAGGAAGAGGTGGACAAGGCTGTGAAAGAAGGCTTCACGCCGGCCGAGATCGCGGAAGCGAAGAAGGGCCTGCTCGAAAGCCGCAAGCTGGGCCGCGCGCAGGATGCCGGACTCTCACGGACCCTGGCCGCGGAGCTCTTCACGAATCGGACGCTGGCCTGGGATGCAGCGCTGGAAAAGAAGATCTCCGATCTGACACCGGAGCAGGTCAACGCGGCGGTGAAGAAGTGGATCGATCCGTCGAAGATCACGATCATCAAGGCGGGTGACTTCGCGAAATCGGCCGCTGTTGCCCCGAAGTCGTAGTTCAAAACCTTGTCACGCGGAGGCGCGGAGATGCGGAGAGGTTCTCCGCGCCCTCCGCGTCTCCGCGTGAAAGCCTTTACGGAAAGTATCGCCGCGTCGGGATCCCCTCGGCCTTGCTGATGCTGAGCTCCGCCATCAGCTTGATCAGCGCCTGGCCTTCGAGGTCGGCGTTCGCGAACGTTTCGCACAGCATCGCCACGTGTTCCGGATCCTCCTCGGCGGAGATCGTGAATCCGTTCATCGGCTGCTCCGGCCGTTTCGTCTCGCTGTGACGCCATGTGCCGTTGATCAGCTCGTATTTCAGGAATAGCGTTCCCTTCCCCGTTTGAAAGGTCTGGGCGGCGATCGGAGGAATACCGTGGGCGTTCGCTTTCTGCTCGTCGAGCGCGCGGGCGACGATTCCAGTAATCATGTCGCGCAGCGTCATCATCGAGGCGTCGCCGCCGCGGACGATCTCCAGTCCGGCGTGATAAACGCTCTTTTCGCGGGAGTTTCGCGCCGCCTTGAAGAGCGTGCTGCGCGTGACGCGGCACTCCAACGTGACCGGAATCCCATCCCACTCGAAAACGATGCCGCAGATCGATCCCTCGGGCGGAATGTTGCTCTGATGCGCCACCCGAAGCCCGCTCAGCGATGCCTCGGTGACGTAAACGCGCGCCGAGCCAATCCGCGCGACCAACGGACGGACCAGCGTCACACGCTGATACTTTCTCTGCTCTTCGGCCGGTCGAACCACCGCATCAAGTGTAAAACAAACCGTTACAGAAGCGACGACGCATCGATGACGCGCTGAACAATTGGCCCGATACCCGTTCGCGTGGCGAGGGCGGCGTGATAGCCAGGCATCGGCGGTTCGAGCGTCGCCACGCTCCAACTCCCCGTGACGCGCTGCAGATCCGCCGCAGCGAACGGAACCGTGAATCCGCGAAGGTCGCTCGCGGCGATCCCCTCGCCGCTCGCCTTGACGATCGCTTCCTTCGCCGTCCAGACAATGAAGAACGCCGCGCCGATGTCCTCGGCGGCTTCCACGAATGCGAGCTCCGCCTCCGAGAAGTAACGCCGCGCCAGCGCCAGCGCATCATGCACCTTACGCCGCCGTTCAACGTCGATGCCGACCGGCGTCGCTCGCGCGAACGAGAGGGCGACTAGATCGCCGGAGTGGCTGGCGTTGAGCTCGATCTCGCCGCCGGCCAGTCCCGGCTTTCCATGCTCCCCTTCGACGATCTCCAGGTCACGCGGAGCCGCGCCGGTCATTCGCGAAAGAATCCGTCGTGTGGCTGCGCGAGCGACGATCGAACGGCGGCGGTCGTCGTCGAATCGATAGCGGTCCGCACGCGCCCGTTCCGCATCCGTGAGCAATTCCGCCAGCGCGCCGATGACGTCGCGCGAAACATTCACGTCGATGAAGTAGACATCGATCACGACTCACGCCATCCGATCGCGGCAACGCCGATCGTCATGAGCTGCACGACAAGCACCAGCACGACGCACGCGGTCCATCCGCCGAAACGCCAGAAGTATCCCGGCAGCACGCCGCTGACGCTGCCGCCGGTGTAGTAGCACGCAACATAGAGTCCGGCCGCCGATGCCCGTCCTCCCGGCAGCGAGGCCATCTGGATATAGCTCGTCGACGCCGATTGGCAAACGAACACGCCGGACGAACAGAGCACAAGACCAGCCATGATCAGCGGCAGCGAGTGAAAGAGCGTCATCGACACGCCGATCATCGAGCCGAGGACTGCGACGACGAGCACGGGCCGCGAGCCGAAGTGTCCGATGCCGATCCCCGCGAGCGGCGTGACGATCAGTCCAGCGAGGTAGACGACGAAGAGCGAGCTGAGTTGGGCCGGAGTCAGCAAATACGGCGGCGCGGCGAGATGGAACGTGATGTAGGTGAAGACGGCCACGAGCGAGAAGAGCACGTTGAAGCCGACCGCGTACGTCGCCAGCAGCTTGGGATTGCGCAGATGGCGCAGAACGCCGCCACTTGGCTGCGCCGTCGCGATCACTGCTTTGCGGTCACGCGGCAGCCAGCGCGCGATGGCGAGTCCGAACAGAAGATCGCACGCGCCGATGACGACGAAGCCGGCGCGCCAGCTCGGGGCGATCGACGGAACGATACGGTGCGTCGCAGCGTAGCCGATGACGACGCGCCCGAGGAACCCGCCCAGGACAGTGGCGCTGACGTAGAGCGACATCGTCCGCGCCACGTTCCCCGGCGGCCACTCCTCGGCGATGTAGGCGATGGCCACGCCGAAAATCCCCGGCATCACGAGGCCCTGCAGAAATCGCCAGACGATCAACATCGTCAGCGAGGTCGCTGTCGATGCCATCAGCGTCGGGATTGCCAGCAGTAACGTCGACATGACAATGACCCGCTTGCGGCCTGCGCGCTCGGCGATCAATCCGCAGAAGGGTGCAGAGAGCGCCACACCGATCGTGGCCGCGCTTACCGTCATTCCTACCGCGGCTTTCGATGCTGCAAAGACGTGAGCGAACATCGGCAGCAGCGGCTGCGTCGCGTAGAGATTGAGGAACGCCGCGACGCCGGCGAGCATGATCGCGACGGTGCCCGCGGCCACTGTGGTCGTGGCATCGCCGCCAAGCACTTCGTCGAGCTGTGCGCTCGCGCCCGACGCCACGACTGCATCCGCCGTGTCCTTGACGACGATGCGGCGCCGGAACGCTCGCTCCAGTGTTCGGCGAAAGTCGGGCATCGACGAAGTGAAACGAAAGCGTCCCGCCGTTTTCCGGCGGGACGCCGCTCCACGTTACTGCCGCCGTCCGCCGCCGCCACCACCGCCCGCGGTGACAGCGATGTAGGGCACGTTTGCGTCGCGCATCATCTTGTTGAGCGCCTCGAGATCCGTCTTCGTCAGTGTCTGCGCCGCCGTCGAGACCTCGGCGAGCATAGACTGCAGCACCTTGATCTGATCGAGCTGCCACGCGGTCGGCGCGGCTGAGTAGTTCTCGATGCCGCCCATCAACTGCGTGATGCGCTGCGTCACCGTCGGCGGTATGTAAACGACGGGCGGGCCGGCCCATCCGAGGGGTTGCGCGGGCTGGCCGCATTGCACGGGAGTTCCAACCTTGAGACACAGATCATCGACCTTCTTCGTAAACTCCTCGACCGCCTTCTGCACGTTCTCCGGCAGCTTCGTTTTCTTGTAGTCCTTGAGTGCGGTGTGCAGGCCGGTGACCGATCGCCGAGTGGCCGCGCCGCGCTGCGCCATCTGCGAAAGCTGCGTCAGCGCCTGGCGGCGTGACGCGCGATCGGCGGCCGTCATCTCGATCCGCGGATCGTCTTCGACGACGACTTTGGTCGACTGCTCGCTCTTGCCTGCCGCGACCTTCACCGTGTACTCGCCCGGCTCGACGCGACTTCCCTGGTTTCCGCCGAAACCGCCACCCCCGCCACCGCCGCCGCCACCGGCTCCGGCCTCGCCACCCGGGCCGCCAGCCTGCTCGGACTCGGCCTCGGAACCTGCGGCAGCACCTTCCTCGCGCGGCGCTTCGTTCGGATTCCGCATGCGCAGATCCCACGTCACGCGATTGACGCCAACGTCGCCGGTGCCGTCGATCTCGCGAACGAGCTTGCCGTCTTTGTCGCTGACGGTGATCTTCACCTTTTCTTTTTCGGCCGGCTTGCTCTTCAGAAAGTAGGTGATGAGCGCGCCATTCGGAGGATTGGGTCCGAAGAAAGCCTTATGCCCGGTCACACCACTGCGGTTGGCGACGCGCCACTCCGTCGCCGCCCTCGTGTTGAACACGTGCAGATCCTCCGATGGGATTGCGTCGGTCATCTGCTCGATCGCCCCGAGGTCGTCGAGGACCCAGATCGAGCGGCCGTGAGTCGCCAACACGAGGTCGTTCTCGCGCGGATGGATGGCGATATCGTCGACCGGCACCGTCGGAAGATTGAGTTTGAGGCGGGTCCAGCGACCACCTTGATCGTTGGAAATGTACAAGCCGCGCTCCGTACCGAGAAACAGCAGCTTCGGATTGCGGTAATGCTCGCGGATGACGTGAACGGTACCGGCGTCGTCGGTGAGTCCGTTGCGAATCGGCTTCCACGTCGCGCCGTAGTCCGACGTCACGAACACGTAGACCGCGAAGTCGTTGCTGCGATGCCCGTCGAGCGTGGCGTAAGCCGTGCCCTCGTTGAATCGCGAGGCGACGATGCGGCTGACGTAGATCCCCTTCTTCGGCGACACGTTCTTCCACGTCTTGCCGCCGTCGCGCGTAACCTGGAGGTTGCCATCGTCGGTGCCGGCGTAGAGCAGATCGCGGTTCAACGGCGACTCGCTGATCGTCGTGATCTCAGGCCACGCCTGCACTCCGTCGTGACGCGACATCGTGAGCTTGTCCGGCACGCGTCCCATGATCGGCAGCGTGTCGCGATCCTGATTGGTGGTGAGGTCGCCGCCGAGGCGCGTCCAGGAGTCGCCGCGGTCGGTCGATTTGAAGAGGTAGTTGCCGCCATAGTAGATCGTCTTGTTGTCGAACGCCGAGATCACCAGCGGCGAGTTCCACTGGAACCGCAGCCGTTCGCCCTCGGCTGCCGGAGGCCGGATCGAGCGCGATTCGTGCGTCTTGAGATTGCGGCGCAGCAGATTGCCGTCCTGCGACTCACCGTAAACCGTCGACGGGTCCGAAGGATCCCACTGCGCGTAAAAGCCGTCGCCGCCACCGACTGTGAACCAGTCGGAGTTGGCGATGCCGTGCGTATCGAGCGTGGCCGAGGGTCCGCACCAGACGTTGTTGTCCTGCAATCCGCCGCAGATGCGATACGGCCGCTGCATGTCGAGTCCGATCTCG
>DATLVW010000432.1:0-5399 GCA_035577085.1 Thermoanaerobaculia bacterium | reverse complement strand
GGCAGGCGCCGCGTTGTCGGTTGTCGGTTGGTTGCGCTTCGCGCGTTGTCGATTCCGCGCGGACTCCTCGAGCGTCTGGGAGAGCATGAAACCGTGAGAATCACGATCGAAATCTCTGACGAGTTGTTCAAGAAAACTAGGGCTGTTGCTGCGTCTAGAGGAGAATCGCTTCGAGAGTTCGTCAGCGCGGCGATCAGGGCACGCCTCGCCTCCACGATCACGCCGATCGCGACCGGCTCCGGATGGCGTAGCGTTTTCGGTCTCGCTGATCCAAAATCTGTGCAGCGCGTCGACGCGGTTATCGAATCGGCGTTCGAGCAGATAGATCCCGCAGCCTGGCGTTGATCCTCGCTGTGACAACGCGCGAAGCGCAACCAACCGACAACCGACAACGCGCGAAGCGCAACTCATGCTATCCTCCGCCCGCCATGAACTTCCCCGCGCATGAGGTCAACGAGTCGACGAGCTGTCCGGTCGACTCGTGTCTTTGGCTCTAGCCCACTCCCAACCCTGACCTCGCGGTGCCCTTGGCGTAGCGCCTGATTCCCGTCTGTCCGCCCGCCGACGTTCAGGAGCTGCCATGATCACCGTTGTCGATAACTACGATTCATTCACCTACAACCTGGTGCAGCAGATCGAAAAGATCTCTGCGTTCGAGTTGCAGGTCATCCGCAACGACGCCTTCGATGTCGACGCGCTTCTCGATCAGGAGCCGGAGGCAATCGTGATCTCGCCCGGGCCGGGCACGCCGTCGCGCGCGGGCCGCATCCTGGATCTCATCCGCTCCAACGAGTCCATCCCGCTGCTCGGCATCTGCCTCGGGCACCAAGCCATCGGCGAAGCATTCGGTGGGCGCATCGTGCGCGGGCGCGTGCCGGTGCATGGAAAGCTCAGCGACGTTCGCCACGAAGGACGCGGCCTTTTCACCGGCTGTCCGACGCCGATGCAGACCGCGCGCTATCACTCGCTCGTCGTCGATCGCGAATCGATGCCGGACGCGTTGCGCATCGACGCCGAGACCGACGACGGAGTGATCATGGCCATCGCGCACCGCGACCGGCCCATCTATGGCATCCAGTTCCATCCCGAATCGTATGGCACCGAGGGAGGGGATCGATTGATCGCGAATTTCCTGTTGGAGGTGCGGCAATGATCGACGTCGCCATCCGCAAAGTCGTCGACGGCAAGGACCTCGGCCGCGAGGAAATGCACGAGGTCTTCGGCGAAGTCATGGACGGCCGCGCCACCGATGTGCAGAAAAGTGCGCTTCTGATCGCGCTGCGAATGAAGGGCGAGACGTCCGAGGAGATTACGGGCGCCGCGCTGGCGATGCGGGAGCGCGTGAGTCCGTTGACCGTCGATCGCGAACGGATCATCGATACCTGCGGCACCGGCGGCGACGGACGCGGCACGTTCAATGTCTCGACGATCGCCGCGCTCGTTGCCGCCGGCGCCGGCGCCTCGGTGGCGAAGCACGGCAACCGCGCGGTCTCGTCCTCGTGTGGCAGCGCCGACGTTCTCGCCGAGCTCGGCGTGGCCATCGACCTAGACGCCGCTCGCATGAGCGAAGTACTGAGGCGCACAGGAATCTCGTTTCTATTCGCGCCGAAACTGCATCCGGCGATGGGGGCGGTGGCAGGCATCCGCCGCGAGCTCGGCGTGCGCACGATCTTCAACGTTCTCGGACCGTTGACCAACCCCGCCTTCGCGCGACGGCAGGTGCTCGGCGTCTACTCGCTCCATCTCGTCGAGACTCTCGGCCGCGTGTTGCTGGCCCTCGGCGCGGAGCACGCGTTGGTCGTTCACAGCGCAGACGGACTAGATGAGATTTCGATTTCCGCGGCGACGTATGTCTGCGAAGTGCGCGACGGAGATGTGCGCGAATTTGAGCTGACGCCGGAAGAGATTGGAGCAGGTCGTCATTCGATGACGGAGATCTCCGGCGGCGATGCGCGCGAGAACGCGCGGATCGCGCGTGAGGTCCTCGGCGGCGCGAACGGAGCCCGCCACGAGATCGTCGCGGCGAATGCCGGAGCGGCGTTGTATGTGTCGGGCGCAGCAACGACGATTCGCGAAGGCGTCGAGATGGCGCGCGAGTCGATCAGTTCCGGGCAGGCGATGACGAAGTTGCAGGAGTTGGTGGCGGTGACGAATGAACTGGCTTGAATCGGAGCACTTGCCATCTGTCATTTCCAGCCGTGGAGCGGCGGACGTGTCGGTGAATACGCGCCTTCAGCTGATGTGTCATCCTGAGACTGCCGGAGCCGCCATTCGTACTCGGGCGTTCGCGCCACTCATGGATGGCGGCGGAGGACGGCGAAGGATCTCAGCCGCGACGCACATGCCAGGCGCCGCGCATCTTGAGATCCTTCGCCGTCCTTCGGCGCCGAGGAAGATCTGCGCGAAATTCGTAAGCAGCGCGGGCGCCTCCGGCAGGCTCAGGATGACACGCCACGTTTTGCGGCGGCCGAGGTCGTTTCGCGTCAGTGCTCTTGGAGTGATAGCCGGGGATCTCTCACTTCGGGGGTATCGCAGAGCATGACCATCCTCGACAACATCGTTGCGCGCACCCGTGAGCGCCTCGGCAGCGAACCGCCGCCTGACCGCGACGCTGCGGATCATGCGGCGATCAACCGCTCGCCTTTCCGGTTGACCGCGGCGCTGCGTGAGGACCGCATCAACATCATCGCCGAGATCAAATCGGCGTCGCCCTCTGCGGGCTCCATTGTCGACAATCCTGATGTCGAAGCGATCGCGTTCTACTATGAATTGGGCGGCGCCGCCGCTATCTCCGTCGTGACCGAGCCAGACTTCTTTCGCGGTTCCCGCGATTGGATCGAAGACGCGTCTCTCGCCAGCGGACTTCCCGTGCTGATGAAAGACTTCATCATCGAGGAGTCGCAGCTCATTCGCGGTATCGCCGCAGGTGCGAGCGCGATTCTGCTTCTGGCATCGCTGCTCGACGCCGCGCAGATCCGCGACTTCATCGCCGTCCTCGATGAGTACACCTGCGACGCGCTCGTCGAAGTTCACGACGAGGCCGAACTGGCGCGGGCGGTGGGTGGGGGAGCGCGCATCATCGGCATCAACAATCGCAATCTTCGCGACTTCAGCGTCGACCTCGGCGCGTCCGAGCGGCTGGCGCTGCAGATCCCGCCAGGCGTTCTGCGCGTCGCCGAGAGTGGGATCAAAACGCGGGCCGACATCGACCGGCTTCGCGCGGCGGAGTTCGATGCCTTTCTCGTCGGCGAGTCGCTGTTGCGGCAGAATGACCGCGCCGCGGCGGTGCGGCAACTTGTGACGGCGCCATGACGAAAATCAAAATCTGCGGCATCACCAACGAAGACGACGCGCTCTTCTGCGCCGAATGCGGCGCCGACTTTCTCGGATTCATTTTCGTTCCCGGATCGCCTCGCTTCATCGAGCCGGAGAAGGCAGGCGTAATCGTGGCGCGGCTTCGCAAGAGCGGCGGCTCATCGAAGATCGTCGGCGTGTTTCGTGACGCGTCTCCCGACTACATCCGCGAGATCAAAGAGGTCGCCGGCTTCGATCTCGTGCAACTGCACGGCAGCGAGAGCGACGACGACATTCGCGAGATCGGCATCCCCGCGATCAAGGCGCTGCATGTCGCCGGCTCGCTTCCTGACACGCACGCTACGCCCACTGCGGCTTGGCTTCTTTTCGACACGTACGATGAGCGCCGCGCCGGTGGCACAGGGCGCCGTTTCGACTGGTCGCTCATGACGGCGTATGAGCGATCCAAGCCGTTCTTTCTTTCCGGCGGACTCAATCCCGATAACGTCGTCGCGGCGATCAGCCTGGTGCGCCCGGACGCCATCGACATCGCCAGCGGTGTCGAGACCAGGCCGGGCGTCAAAGATCACGCCGCAGTAGCGCGTCTGTTCGAGCGCGTGAGGAGACCATGAATCGATCCGAGACGCGCCCGCGCGCGGCTTCGTTGCCTGACCGCCGCGGCTACTTTGGCGAGTTCGGCGGCCGCTACGTTCCCGAGACGCTGATGGCGGCGCTCGACGAATTCGAAACCGCGTATCGAAACCTTCGCCGCGACCGTGCCTTCCGCGACGAGCTCGATGACGTCCTGCGCGACTTTGTCGGGCGTCCTACCGCGCTTACCGAAGCCAAGCGATTTGCCGAAGCGTGCGGCGGGATGCGGCTCTTCCTGAAGCGCGAAGATCTCAATCACACCGGCGCGCACAAGATCAACAACGCCATCGGCCAGGCGCTCATCGCCAAGCGCATGGGCAAGCAGCGCATCATCGCCGAGACCGGAGCCGGACAGCACGGCGTTGCCACTGCTACCGCTTGCGCGCTCCTCGGCCTCGACTGCGTCGTCTACATGGGCGAGGTCGACATGGCCCGCCAGGAGTTGAACGTCTTCCGCATGCGCCTCCTCGGCGCCGAAGTCGTTCCCGTCAACAGCGGTAGCCGCACGCTGAAGGACGCCATCAATGAAGCGATCCGCGACTGGGTAACGAACGTCCGCACGACGCACTACATCATCGGCTCGGTCCTCGGACCGCATCCCTATCCGCTGGTCGTGCGCGATTTTCAATCCGTGATCGGGCGCGAGGCGTTAAGTCAACTGAAGAAACGAACCGGCGCGATTCCGGACGTCGCCGTAGCCTGTGTCGGCGGCGGATCGAACGCCATCGGCCTCTTCTACGAGATGCTGCAACACGATTCGATCCGCTTCATCGGCGTGGAAGCAGGCGGTCGCGGACCAGCCCTCGGCCAGCACGCAGCGCGATTCAGCGGCGGCGCCCTCGGCGTTCTGCACGGCACGCGGTCGATGGTGCTGCAGGACGAATTCGGACAGATCGCGGAGACGCACTCGATCTCCGCCGGCCTCGATTACCCCTCCATCGGTCCCGAGCACGCCTACCTGCAGCAGATCGGCCGCATCGAATACTACGATTGCAGCGACGACCTCGCCCTCGAGGCGTTCCACAAACTAAGCGAGCTCGAAGGAATCATCCCCGCCCTCGAATCCTCCCACGCCCTCGGCTGGCTGCTTCGCAACGGCGCCTCGATCGGCGGCGAGAAGATCGTGGTCGTAAACCTCAGCGGACGCGGCGACAAGGACGTGCCGCAGATCGCGGCGCTGGAGGCCGCACGATGAACGGGAGCGCGATGAGAAGCAGCCCTGCACGCGCGTTGCTGGCGCGACACTTACAACCGAGCGCCCTTCGCCCCCGCGCTTTTCAGCGGGGGAGAAGGTGCCGAAGGCGGATGAGGGGGCTCGTCAATAGTATCGAGACCGACACTACAAGCCCCTTTCGCCTGCCGGGAACAAGCACCTCTTCTGATGGCGCAGGCCCGACAATCGGAAGTGCCCCCTCATCCGCCTTCGGCACCTTCTCCCCCACAAAAAGCGTGGG
>DATLVW010000431.1:0-3793 GCA_035577085.1 Thermoanaerobaculia bacterium | reverse complement strand
CCTTCGGCAGTCCCGTGGCCATCACCAGCCGCTATCGCGTGGTCGCTTCTTCGGGAAGCGTCACGAACACCGCGTCAGTCACCGGCTCCCAGACAGACCCCAACCCGGCAAACAACAGCAGCTCGCTGCAGCTCGTAGTCTCGCCGGTTCCCACCTGCCCGACCGCACCCGTCCTGACCTCACCCGCCAACGGCCAAACCCAGGCGTCACCAGTGATCTTCACGTGGAACGGATCGCCGGGTGCAGCGAGCTACATCGTCTCGATCTCGTCCAACAACGCGACGCAGACGTTCCCGACGACGGCAGGGACCCTGACGCAAACCCTGCCGGACGGCTCTTACACATGGAACGTGCAGGCCGTCGGCAACTCCGGCTGCCCGAATACGACCTCCGCGACGTTCTCATTCACCGTCTGCAACAACCCCGGCACACCGGTTCCCAGCGTCGTCGCTCTTTCGATGACCGGCCAGACTTACGCTGTGACGTGGACGCCGACCGATGGAACGACGCAGTACGAATTGCAGGAATCGCTCGATGCCGCGTTCAGCGCTCCTACCTCGACGATGACCGGTTTCACCTCGATCTCGTTCACCAAGAACGTGCAGGCTGCAACCGCATTCTTCTACCGCGTGCGCGCCTTTGGCGGCTGCAGTCCGGTGATCGGCGCCTTCTCCGCCACCGTTCCTGTCGTCATCGTGCCGCTGTCATCGCTCGGATCTACCGGCCCGAACATCGTGGTTCCGGCCGGCAGCACGCAGCCGGTCACGTTCCCGCTTCAGGTTCCCGGGCTGCCCGGCGGGACCACCTCGTTTGTGGCGAGCGTGGACAAGCCGTGGCTGGCTGTTACACCCACAAGCGGCGTCATGCCGCCCGAGGGATTGACGTTCTCGATCTCGGCCGACCCGAGCAGCCTGGTGAACGGGACCTGGACCGGAACCGTCATCATCATCTTCGGATCGACGAGTGTGAGCTCGCGGGTTCACGCTGAGGACACGACGAAGACTTCCATTCCGGTCTCGATCAGTCTCACCACGCCGGTCACCCCTGGTACGCAATCGAGCCCGGCATCGTCGGCGGTCGTGATCCCCTCCGTCGGTCATCTCGCCGGCCTCGGCTCGCAGTGGCAGAGCGATGTCCGCATCGCCAACATCACCGCGCTGTCGAAGAAGGTGCAGCTGACGTTCAGTCAGGGCAGCGCCACATCCTCGGCCGTCAAACAGACGACGCTCAGCATCGATCCCGGCGCCACCACCGCGCTCGACGACATCGTCCGCAACTGGTTCGGCGTCGGCGCGCTCGGTGACTCGTCGAACGGCGTGCTGACCGTGCAGCCGCTCGATGCGGGCGGCAAGCCCGACACGAGTATCGTGAAGGCGACGGTGGCATCGAGCCGCACCTTCAACGCCTCGGCCATCGGCACCCTCGGCCAGTTCATTCCTGCCGTGCCGCTGCCGAGTTTCATCAGCACCGCGGTGGGCTCCAGCACGATCCTCGCGCTGCAGCAGATCGCACAGTCCGACACGTTCCGCACGAACCTCGGCATCGTCGAAGCCACCGGAAAGCCCGCCTCCGCGCTCGTCAGCGTCTTCGACGGCGCGGGCTCGCGTCTGCTCGATCTTCCGTTGACCGTCGCTGCCGGCCAACAGCTCCAACTCAACTCCTTCCTGGCTGATAAAGGCATCACGCTGACCAACGGCCACATCGAAGTGCAGGCCACCGGCGGCGACGGAAAGCTCACTGCTTACGCATCCGTCATCGACAGCCGCACCACCGATCCGCTGCTCGTCTCCGGCGTTCCCATCGGCGGCGCCGGTGCCACGCGCTTCGTCATCCCCGGTGTGGCAAGCCTCGACACGGCTGCCACATGGCGCAGCGACGTGCGCATTTTCAACGGAGGCAACACACCGCAGACCGCGACGCTGACGCTCTTCCCGACCGGCAATCCCACCGCGAGTGTCGCCAGCAGCGTCACGATTCAGCCCGGCGAAGTGAAAGCGCTCGACGACATCGTGCACGCCACGTTCAACCTCACCAACGCCGGCGGTGCGCTGCACGTCACGACGGCAGTCTCCGTGCCGCTCATCGTCACGGCCCGAACGTACGACCAGACATCGACCGGCACGTTAGGCCAGTTCGTCCAAGCGGTCACGCCTGCGGATGCAGTCGGTACCAACGACCGCGCGCTGCAACTGCTGCAGATGGAAGACTCGCCGCGCTACCGCACCAATCTCGGCATCGCCGAGGTCACCGGCAAGGCCGTGACCGCGGAGGTGACGGTCATCCTTCCCGACTCGAAAGTCGCCCCGAAGGTGCAGATCCCACTCGGCGCCTTCGAATACCGCCAATTCCCGATCATCAGCAGCCTCGGCCTCGGCAACACCTACAACGCCCGCATCAGCGTCAAAGTCATCGACGGCCAGGGCAAGATCACCGCATACGGCTCAGTAATCGACCAGAGGACGCAGGACCCGACGTTCGTTCCCGCGCAATAGTTCCCGTTTCTCACGCGAAGACGCGAAGGCACGAAGACCCTCAAACGGTTCGTTCTTCGCGGCTTCGCGCCTTCGCGTGAGAATCAGCCCAGGCTCTCCTGCGTTTCCGCATCGAACAGATGCAGCGCCTCGGCGTCGACGGACATCGCGATCGTTTCGCCCGCGCGCGGCGTCGCTCCCGGATCGAAGATCGCGACGAGACGCTCCGCACCGGTGCTGGCGTAGACGATCGTCTCGTGTCCGATCGGTTCGACGACGTCGACTCCGGCGCGGATCGGCGCGTGATCCGAGGAGCCCTGATGCAGATGCTCCGGCCGGATCCCGACGATCACCCGCCGCCCCTCGGCGACCCGTCCGCGGAACCTGTCGCTGAGTGGCAGCGTGAACGATGACGTTTGCAGCGCGCCGCCATTCACCGTTGCAGGAATGAGGTTCATCGGCGGCGTTCCGATGAACTGCGCCACGAACGCATTCGCCGGTTTCTCATACACCTCGCGCGGCGTGCCGACCTGCTGGATCTTTCCGTCACGCATCACGGTGATGCGATGGCCCATCGTCATCGCTTCGACCTGATCGTGCGTGACGTAGACCGACGTCGTGCCAAGCGTTGCTTGCAACTTCGTGATCTCCGCGCGGGTCTGCACGCGAAGCTTGGCGTCGAGATTCGAAAGCGGCTCGTCGAAAAGAAAAACCGCCGGCTGCCGGACGATGGCACGGCCGACCGCGACGCGCTGCCGCTGCCCGCCGGAAAGATCCTTCGGCTTGCGCTCGAGTAGCTGCGACATACCCAGGATCTCTGCGGCATCGGCCACGCGTTTTGCGCGCTCATCAGCGGGGACTTTGCGCATGCGGAGACCGAACTCGAGGTTCTCGCGCACGGTCATGTGCGGGTAGAGCGCATAGCTCTGAAACACCATGGCGATGTCGCGGTCCTTCGGAGCGAGATCATTGACGACGCGCCCACCGATCGAGATCGTGCCGTCGCTGACATCCTCCAGCCCCGCGATCATCCGCAACGCTGTCGACTTCCCGCACCCGGAAGGCCCCACCAGAACCATCAACTCATGGTCGTGAATGTCGAGGTTCAGATTCTCGATGACGGAGACGCTCCCGAACCGCTTGGCGACGTTATGAAAGCTCAGGCCAGACATGGTTGCGTAGGGTAGCGTGTGTTGGGGGGTGGGGGGTAGGGTGTGGGGAGAGGGAGCCGATACGGACTCGGCGAACGCGCCCACACTTGCGCCCGCTCGACTTCGCTCCGACCCCCGACTCCCGACACCCTACCCCCGCAACCCACACTG
>DATLVW010000430.1:0-4444 GCA_035577085.1 Thermoanaerobaculia bacterium | reverse complement strand
CCGATCGTCGAGATGATGACGATGAACTTCGCCATCGTCGCTGCGGATCAGATCCTCAATCACGCCGCGAAGGTCCGCTACTTCTCCGGCGGCCAAGTCGACGTGCCGGTCGTCATCCGCGGTCCTCAAGGCGCCGGAGTTCAGCTTTCCGCGCAGCACTCGCAGACATTCGAATCGTTCTACGCGCATTTTCCGGGGATCAAGGTCGTCGCGCCGGCAACGCCCGCTGACGCAAAAGGATTGCTCAAGACATCGATCCGCGGACGCGATCCGGTCATCTTCCTCGAGAGTGCAGCGCTGTACGGCATGAAGGGCGAAGTGCCAGACGATCCCAATTTCACGGTTCCCTTCGGCGTCTCGCGCATCGCGCGCGAGGGAAGCGACGTCACGATCGTCTCGTACAGCCGCATGCTGCAAATGTCGCTCATCGCCGCGGAGAAGCTCTCGCAGGATGAAGGGATCGAGTGCGAAGTGATCGACCTGCGCACGTTGCGACCGCTCGACCTCGAGCCTGCGTACGCGTCGGTGACCAAGACGCATCGCTGCGTCGTGGTGCAGGAGCAGTGGAAACCGTTCGGCGCCGCCGCCGAGATCGCGGCCAGCATCACCGAAACGGTGTTCGATGAGCTGGACGCGCCGGTTGCACGCGTGACCGGCGAGGATGTCCCGATGCCGTACGCGCGAAACCTCGAGTTACTTGCCACGCCGCACGAGCAGCACGTGATCGCAGCGGTGAAGAAGGTGATGTACAACCATGGCTGACGTGATCATGCCCAAGATGGGCGATGCGATGACCGAGGGGAAGGTCATCCGGTGGTACAAGAACGCCGGCGATGCCGTGAAGAAAGGCGAGCCGCTGCTGGAGATCGAGACCGACAAGGTCAACCTCGATCTGGAAGCGGAGCAGGACGGCACCCTCGGCGATGTCGCCGCCGCGGCCGGGCAGATGGTGGAAGTCGGCGGCGTGCTGGCCACGATTCTGGCCGAGGGCGAGAAGGCTGCGCCGAAAGCTGCGGCGCCTGCAACCGCGCCGGCGAAGGAGCAGGATTCGAAACCCGCTCCGGACGACGCCCCCTCGCGGCGCGCCATCGACAAGAAAGATTCGATCAAGAAATCGACCGGCGAGTACGGCGAAGCGATCGACATGAAAGCGCCGCGCATCGACCGTACCGCGCCCGCGGCAAACGTGGTTGCGATGCCGCAGGCCGAGGGTGGCCGCCGCCGATCGTCACCGCTGGCGCGCAAGATGGCGCGCGACATGGGCGTCAGCCTCGAACAGATTCAGGGCAGCGGACCGGGCGGCCGCATCGTCGCCAGCGATATCAAGAACTTCAAGCCTGCCGCCGCTCCGGCGCAACAGAAACCGAAAGCTCCCTCGCTGCCGCCGCTGCAACAGCTCGAGACGAAGGACATCCCGCTTTCGGCGATGCGCCGAACGATCGCCAAGCGCTTGGCCGAATCGACCGGCCCGATCCCGCACTTCTACCTCACGGCCGAATACGACGTCACCAACCTGCTGGCCCTTCGCGAACAACTCAACGAGATCGAAGGGATCAAGACCAGCGTCAACGACTTCATCGTCCGCGCCGCGGCACTGGCCATCCGCCACCATCCGAACGTGAACGCGTCGTGGGGCGATGATGCGATCACGCAGCACGGCGAGGTTCACATCGGCATCGCTGTCTCGACGCCCGATGGCCTCATCACGCCGGTGGTGCGCAATGCGGACGAGAAGTCAGTCTCCGACATCGCCGCAGAGGTCCGTTCACTCGCCGAGAAAGCGAAGAACCGCAAGCTGATGCCGGCCGAGTATCAAGGATCCACCTTCACCCTCTCCAACCTCGGCGCCTGGGGAATCGAGCAGTTCACCGCCATCATCAATCCGCCCAACGTGGCCATCCTCGCGATCGGTGCCGCCACCGCGCAGCCGGTCGTGATCGATCGTCAAGTCGTGATCCGCGACCGGATGAAAGTGACGATGTCCTGCGACCACCGCGTCGTCGACGGCGCCCTCGGCGCAGAGTACCTGCGCACGCTGCGCGCTTACATCGAGCAGCCGCTGCGGCTGGTGCTGTAGACCTGCTTGCAGCGGGGACGCCGCTCCGATCGAAACACAAGGACATTCGCGACTGATAGAATGACCGAATGGTCCGATCTTGCGTCTCTTAGTCGCGACCGCTGTCGCCGTCGCTGTCGCCTTCGGGTTCAGCGCCATTCCTGCCATGGCGGCGCCCGGTGCGTTCACGCTCACCGGCACAGCCTCATGTTTCTTTTACACGCCGTCGGTTTCGTTGCAGTGGACCTCGTCGAGCGGCGCAACCTCCTACGAACTGATTCGCGACGACGGACAGCACACCGCCGTGACGAAAGGCTCGTTGTTTATATTCGATACGAACGTAGTCGTCGGTGGCCCCGCGCACACATACTTTGTTCGTGCCAGCGATGCCGGACCGATCCCGACCGACTCGAACACAGTAAGCGCGGCGCCGCCAGCGAACCAGTGCTCTCCGCCGCCGGATCCATTCACCATCTCCGGAAACGCATACTGTTACCCCGGTGACCCAACGCGGACCATGCGGCCGGCGATCCATGTGAAGTGGTCAAGCGTGCTGTACGCAACGAGCTATGACCTCTACAGGAACGGCGTAGCGGCTGGCTCATTCAAGGGTGGGGCTGGCGGCTACAGTCTCGATGACCTCCTGAATCCGGGTGGATTGACGTTCACGTACTACGCCGTAGCAAAGAATGCCGCGGGCACGTCGACCTCGAACTCTTTGGTCGTGACCGCTCCCGCCGACATCTGCGTTACGGCTCCGCCCGTGACGGTGCTGTCCGGAAGTGCTTCATGCGGCACAGGTACTCAAGTGCCTTCGGTGACGCTCCAATGGACGTTTGTATTTGGTGCCAGTGGCTGGCAGCTTTACCGAGATGGTGTCCTGTACGCTTCTTTGCCAGTGTCTTCCTCCTATGTCGATACAAATGTCTCGGCCGGACACACATATACATACAGCATCGCCACCAATGGGCTTTCCGCGCCCCTGTCGAATCCGATTAGAGTCTCCGTATGTGGGCCTGGCCAATTTAGTGTCACACCGCAAGTCTTCTGTAATAACTCCGCCTCAGCCGTGCGGTTGACTTGGACCCCGTCGTTGAACGCCGATTCCTATACCGTCATGCGCGATTCCGTGACGCTCGCATCGGGCCTGACGAATACGAGCTACACCGACACCTCGGTGACCGTTGATGATGTGTACTCGTATCGTGTGATCGCAGCGAACAGTAGCGGGTCGACGCCAACTGCTTCGGCTACGGTTACGGTCGGAGCGGAGGTATGTCCGCCTCCTCCAATTACGCTTGTTGCCGAGCCATCATGTAACCAGATCGCCTCGCCGCCGGCGCCGCTCGTGACGCTGAACTGGTCGTCCGGGGCGACGGCGACCAGCTATCTCATCCTGCGCAGCGGCGTACAAATTGCCGCGGTGGGCGCGAGCACTACTTCGCTTCGCGATACTGGGACAACCCCAGGACTGGCGTATGACTACGTTGTTCGGGCGGTCGGTCCGGGTGGTTCGACTGACTCGAACAAGGAGTTCGTAGTCATCAATCCTTTCATCTGCGACAGTGCGTGCATCCAATCGTGCGCAACGAGCGTTGACACTACCGCCGTCGTGTCAACCGCCGTCCACTTCGTCCTTCAGCAACAACCTGGCTGCGGTGCGATCGTCACCTGGAACTTCGGCGATGGCGCAACTTTGAACGATCCGACTACGTTGCACGCGTACACGAGCCCGGGTCAGTACCATTGGAGCGCGACAGTAAGCATCGGTACAACCGAGATGTGTCAAAGCAGCGGAACGATCTCGGTCACCGATGCGCCTGCACCACCCAAACGACGCGCCGTGCGCCACTGATCTGCGCTCGGGCGCGTTACAATTCATCCACTCCTATGCCTGCCCCGTGGCGGAAGACCACATCGCTCATCGCGTTTCTCTTTTTCATTCTCGCTCCTGCCGTTCTCGCCGGGCCGGGAGCTTTCGGAGTCGCCGCCATTCCTGTCTGCCAGCCGCGAGGGATCCATCTTTCCTGGTCATCGTCTTCAGGCGCGACATCGTACAAAGTCTTTCGCGGCGGAACGGCGATCAGCGGAGTGCTGCCGGCATCGACCCTCGCGTTCAACGACACCACGTCCGGGACTGCGTACACCGTCGTGGCGACGGATAGCCGCGGCTTCACGTTCACTTCCAACAGCGCGACGCCGGCGGCGCCGAATTCGTCCTTCTGTTTGAACGGCGATCTGGAGGTTGCCGAGGCGGCGTACTGCGCGGTGAGCGGGCCGGCGGTTCACCTGGCCTGGACCGCGGGCACCGACTCCTCCTACATTATCACCGATGCGAACGGCGATCTCGTTGCTGTCGTCGACGGCACGAAGAGCAGCTTCGAGATC
>DATLVW010000429.1:0-17370 GCA_035577085.1 Thermoanaerobaculia bacterium | reverse complement strand
CACCTCCCTCGTTGTAGCGGACCTTGCAGATCCCTTTGAGGCCCTCGGGGATCTTGCATCGGTGGCCGCAGGAGTAGCAGCGCACGGCGGCGTTCTCGATCTTGTCGTAGAGCTCCGGCGCGCCTTCGGCGGTGCGCCGCGCGAGGATCTCGCCTAGTGCGCGCTGTCGTTCGGTATCTGCCGGCATGCAACAGGGAAAACCCGCGCGGTCAGGCGCGTATTGCCGGAACCCGGCGAGCTGCGGCGTAGCACAACCACGCCAGCAGAGCGCCTGCGACGCCATCGATGAGGTAGTGCCAGCCGGTCACGATTGAGCCGATGAAGATGAAGACCGCAAAGATGCCGAAGACGATCCCGCCCCAGCTCGTCAGCCGCCGCATCCAGAGAAACGCCAGCATCTGAAAGGCGACATGCAGGCTTGGAAACGCGGCCACTCCAAAGAGAATATTGAACGGACGCCGCACTCCTCGGAGCTGCGACACCACCGCGTCATAGTTCGTCATCAGAAGACGTTGGAATGTCTGGGTCCTGTCCAAAAGCGGCGCGAGCGGCAGCCAGACTTCGGGGAAACGATAGGCCGGACCGAGCGACGGCAGCGCCACGTAGAGCCATGCGCCGATGAGCCAGAGAAGGACGTTCGAGTTCATGAATGCGATGCGTAGCCGCTTTTCCGGCGCCGAGGCGAAGAAGATCGAGGCGATGTTGATACTGGCGAAGAACACGTTCGCATAGGTCCAGTCGATCGTGCGCAGAACCGGCGGCGCGGAAAAGATCGTTACCAGAAAGACGTTCGGTGAGTAACCGAAGAAGATGGCGCGATCGAGATTCCAGAGCTGCTGATCGAACAGACGCGGGTGCAGCAGCGGGATCATCAGCTTGATCCAGCCGTAGGTGTGCATCCAAAGTCCCGCGAACACCGCCAGACGAAGCGTATCAATCAACCAACCTTTCGATCGATATACCACCAGCAACTCGCGCGCGCTCCCTTTACGCGCCGCAAGCGCGAGGCGGATGGCCATCCCGACCAGTGCCTGCAGCAGGAACACGCCCGCGATCGAAGGAGCGATCACGCCGAGGGTGGAGAGTGGCATCGAGGTCATGCGCCACGTCACGAGCAACAGCAGCAAGAAGTTCGCGAGCGTGAAGATCTCGAAGAAGTACGGGCGCCCGGCTTTCACGGCGTCATCGTATGTTGGAAGACGGCCGGACATGCGCGACTCAGGGAGTGACAGGCGCAGGACCCGACGGGAGGAAGTACAACGCCACGGCGATGATGGCGTAGACGGCCAGTAGCTGGATGCCTTCGTACCAGTTCGTCTCGCCATCCATGACGAGATACGCGAAGATCGCGACGCCGAGGACGACGGCGAGCATCTCGAACGGCGTGAAGATCAGATCGAGCGGGTGGCCCAGCGGATACGAGAAGAAGACAAGCATCGGCGTTACGAAGAGCGCGATCTGCACGCTCGACTGCATCGAGATATTGAGCGCAGTATCCATCTGATTGCGGGCTGCCAGCATCACGGCCGTCGAATGCTCGGCCGCGTTTCCGACGATGGCCAGAACGACGAAGCCGAGGAAGACTTCGTTCATCCCCCAGGCTTTGCCCGCCGCCCCCACCGCGTGCACCAACCCCTCGGCCACCACACTCATGAGCGCGCTGGCAAAGACCAGAAGTCCGATGGCTTTCCGGACGCTCCAGACGTCCTCATCAGCCATTTCCGGCGGCGCAGTCACGGCGCTGAGCTGCTCCTTGTGCGTCTTGAACGCGAACACGAGCCCGAGGATGTAGACGACGATCAGGATGATGGCGGTACCGATCGATACCGAATGAATGAGCTGCGGCTCATGCGCAGAATGCACCGATCGGAAGAAGAGTGCCGGCACGAGGAACGAAGCAACCGCCAGGATGAGCTGTCCCGCCTGAGACTCGGCTGCGAGGGCGTTGAACTTCAGCGTGGGATGCTTCCAACCACCCGCCAGCATCGAGAGTCCCGCCACAAACAGCAGGTTGCCGACGATCGAGCCGGTGAACGACGCGCGGACGACGTTCGGCAGGCCCGCCCGGATGGCGAAGATGGCGATGACCATCTCCGCAAAGTTGCCGAAGGTGGCGTTGAAGAGGGCGCCGTACGTCGAGCCCATCCGATGTGCGAGTTGCTCGGTGCTGATGCCGATCCACGCGGCCAGCGGCAGCACGGCCGCGCAGGCGAAGACGAACTCCCAGACCAGGCTGCCATGCATGAACTGCAATGCGATGGCGACCGGGATCGTGGCGTACAGGAGCCAGGTGGCGACGCGCTTCATGTGGTTTGTAACTGTATCTCGGGTGTCGGGAGTCGGGAGTAGGGGGTCGGGGGTCGGAGCGCGAACCGTCCTACTCCTACACCCGACTCCCGATAAACTCGCACAATGATTCTCAGCGAAACCACCGACGCCGTCACCACCATCACGCTGAACCGTCCCGAAAAGCTGAACGCGTTCAGCGGCACGATGCGCGAGGATTTGCTCGCGGCATTGCGCACGGCTGACGCCGATCCGGCCTGTCGCGTCGTCGTGATCACCGGCGCGGGGCGGGCATTCTGCGCCGGAGGCGACGTCGAATTCATGTTCGGTCTGCAGACGGAAGGCGATGTCGAGCGCTTTCGCAAACTCCTCGATGCCGGGCGCGATGTCGTGACGCAGATCGCGGAGATGGCGAAGCCGGTCATCGCCTCGGTGAACGGAATCGCCGCGGGCGCGGGGTGCAATCTGGCGCTGGCGTGCGATTACCGGATCGCTTCCGAGGCGGCAAAGTTCGGCGAGACCTTCGTCAGGATCGGCATTCATCCCGATTGGGGCGGGACGTGGTTGCTGCCGCGCATGATCGGGACGGGACGAGCGCTGGAAATGATGATGACAGGACGGATGGTCGATGCAGCCGAGGCGTTGGCGATCGGGATTGTCGAGCGCGTTGTGGCGGCCGACGCGCTCGCGAACGAGACGACGAAACTTGCGCAGACGATCGCGCAGGGACCTCCGCTGGCGATCGCGGGGATCAAGCGGGCGCTCGTGGCTTCGCGTACGAACACGCTTCGCGCGCAAGTTGAACTGGAGAGCGAGCATCAGATCGAGGCGTTCCGGTCGCGCGACGCGGCCGAAGGGATGGCGGCGTTCTTTGAGAAGCGGGTGGCGAAGTTCGAGGGGAGATAGAGGAATGCACCACAAATACACTGACGACGCAGAGTGTTGAAACTGAATTCTGCGACCTCTGCGTCTCAGTGGTGCAAAGGGTTTTGCTAGCTGGCGCTGCGTGCGATCACTAGCGTCTGGTCGTCCTTCTGCGGCGCTTCGCCGACGAAGGCATCCACGGCTGCGGCGATTGCGTCGCGCAAGCCAACGGCGGTGTTGCCGGCGGAGCGCACGAGGAGCTCCTCGAACGCTTCGTTCCCCCATTCGTCGCCGCCAATGTTCTCCGCTTCATTGATGCCGTCGCTGTAGAGCACGACCGCGGAACCTGCCGCAAAAGGTCGCGTCTGCGTCATGTACTTTGACGTGCCGAGGATGCCGATGGGGAGTCCGTGGGAGCGCAACTGCTCCATGTGATTCGCGGTCAGTACGTAACACGGATTGTGGCCCGCGTTGACGAATTGGATCGTCTCCGCCTCCGGGTCGATGGTAATCATGATCATGGTGATGAACTTGTTTTCGGCCGACCAGCTATGGATGTGCCGGTTGAGCTCCGTTGCGATATCGCCCAGTTCCCGCCCCTCGGCAAAAAGGAGTTGCACGGCAGCATGGAACGCGGAGACCAATAGCGCAGCCGGCATCGATTTGCCGGAAACATCGGCGACGATCGTGGTGAGCGTTCCCTCGCGCTGGAAAAACGCGTGGTAGTCGCCGCCCACCTGTTTGGCCGGACGGGCGAGCGCAGCCAGCTCGATCCCTTCGACGGTCGGAATCGATTTCGGCAGAATGTCGCGCTGGATCGTGGCGGCGAGATCGAGCTCTCGTTGCATGGCCTGCTTCTCGAGCGCTTCCTTGTGCAGCCGCGCATTCTCGAGGGCAATGGCAACCTGGTTTGCGAAAAGCGAGAGGAGGCGTAGCTCATTCGCCTCAAATGCGCCGACATCGCCTTCGCGCGTCTCGCGGTCGCCCGCGGCAAGTACACCGATCACGGCGTTGTTGCCCTTGATCGGCACCGCCACGGTGGCGATACAGCCGGGGAAGATGCATTCCGAGGCGTCTTCGAACGTCAGGGCCTCACCGGCGGCGACAACGCGGTCGGTGATCTCATCATCGAGAAAATCGGAGCGCGTGTCGCCGAACGAGCGATAGACGCGGAACTTGTCGCCATCGCGCAGAAAGAGCGCGGCGCGGCGGGCGTTGATGAGCGAGATCATCCGGAAGAGGATCTCGTCTGCCAGCGCATCGATATTCAACGTTCCGGCGATCGAGAGCCCGATGTCATAGAGCGACTCGAGCTCCCAGAGACGGTACTTGAGCTGAAAGTCGCCCTCGCGCATCTCCTGCGCGAGCCGGTGGTTGTTCAACACGGAGCCGGCGAAGGCGCCGGCCGCGTGCAGCATCTGCAGGTCTTCTTCCGACGCGGCATCGCCGTTGAGGGCGACGAGGCCGAAGTGATCGCGGATCGTGCGGATGGGGATGAGATGACGAGGCTCTGGATCGAGCGTCGGGCTTGCGGACTCGATCTCCCCCTCAAGCACTTCGGGGGCGAGACATGCGTCCGACTTCGCCGCAAGACGCAGAGACGGCCCGCGCACATCGCGCAGGTAGACCGCGCTGACGTCGTAGGGAGTGTGTTTCGCGAAGGCGTCGAAGATCAGCGACCCGTGCGACGAGAGGGCAGCGCGCTCGAGTTGTTGCAGATCCTGCAGAAACTCCGCGAACTGATTGACGAGGGGTGACATACGGGTGACGGAAGAATAGCAGTTGCGGGACCTAGGTCGGACTCTCCAGTCCGACTCCATTGCGAGAGCCGTCGGACTGGAGAGTCCGACCTACGTCACAAGCCCAGCTCCTTGAGCGCCGTATCCTCGCTGTCGAAGATCTTCGCGTAATTCGCAAGGCCCATGATCTGGAAGGTCTTGTGAATGACGGGAGTGAGGCAGCAGAAGGCGATGCTGCCGCCTTTGTCGATCATCTTCTCGATGATCTCGATGAGGATGCTGATGCCGATGGAGTTGACGATTTTCGTATCGCGAAGATTGAGCAGGAGTGTGCGCACGTTGTCGTCCATCAACTCGTAGGCACGGTTGGCGATCTCTTCGCCGCCGACGTTGTTGATGTAGCCCTTCGTGTAGAGCACTGCCCCGTTCGCCTTGCGGTCGACCGCGACTCTGAGTTCCTCAGTCATGATTCTTCTTCTCGTATTTGACCATATGGATTGTGGTTCCCCCACCCGAGGAGGTCGAGATGCTGACCTCGTCCATGTGTGCCTCGATCAGTTGCAACCCTCTTCCGCGCTTGTGAGTCGCGCCAACAGCGGGCCGGCGCGAACGGGCCTCGTCAGGATCGAATCCGCGACCGTGATCGGTGATCCAGACATCGATCCTGCTGCCGTCGCCCTGAGAGGTTCCGACGAATCTTAAGTAGATGCGGTTGTCTTCGCAACCGGAATGCTCGCGAGCGTTGATACAGGCCTCGATGATCGCATGAGTCATCTCATCGATTTTCTCGGAGCTCATTCCGAGCTCGCGGGCGAGGTTTCCAGCCGCACGGGCGGCAGCGATCTCGATATCCGCGACCATCGGAAGGGTCAGCTCCATCTGCCGCTCGGCGGTTGAGGTCATTTCACGGGGATCCTGTCGGACGTCTTCAAAAGGAGAGGAAGAGTGCGGCCGCGGACTTGATCCAGGCAGGAATGCCGCCGAGCTGGTCGATCGCGAGCAGGGCGAACGTGTTGATGGCCAGCAACATTGGAAGCGCGTACTGGACGGAGATGGCGTTGCTGCGGGTTTCGGCGATGCTTTTCATGGTGTCCCCCCTCATGTGTCGGGACCACCCTTGAGCAACGCGACTGCCACGCCCGGTTTGCCTGCTCCACTCTCTCTAAGCCTCTGATGCTGCGAAGTTTACATGAGAATTTGAACAAGATGTGACGGAGTGCGCCACTGGGTCAAATTGCCACACTAGCAAGGTTTCAAACTGTGACGCTGCGCTAAACATAGGCATCTTATGGCGTTATCAGTGTATGTCCCAAGATTCCACATGCGCCCCTAATTGGGACAATGCCTCGCGCATCCGGTAAAGCGTCTTCCGGTCGACCCCCAGGATACGTGCCGCTTTCGACATGTTTCCCTTCGTGTGGGCCAGCACTCGGATCACGTAGCGGCGTTGCAGATCCTCCAATGACGGAAAGTCCGTGATCAGTTCCACGCCGCCGGAGCCGGCCGCCGACTCGGGGAGCGCCAGATCGCCCGGATCGATCACCGGGTCGGTCGTCAGCGCCAGCGAGCCCTCGATCAGGTTTTCCAGTTCGCGGACGTTCCCAGGAAACGGGTAGCGCATCAGTTGCTGCAGCGCTTCCTGCGTGATCCGCACATCGTGCAGCCCCTCGCGCTTGCCGTACTTGTCGAGAAAGAAACGGACGAGTTTCGGAATGTCTTCTTTCCGATCGCGGAGCGGCGGAAGAACGATCTCAACGACTTTGAGGCGATAGTAAAGGTCCTGCCGGAACTCGGTCTTCTCGATCATCTGCTCGAGATCGCGATGGGTTGCCGAAAGAATGCGGACGTCGATGGGGATGCGGCGGCGTCCACCGAGCTTCTCCACCTCGCGCTCCTGCAACACGCGCAACAGCTTGGCCTGCAGGGCCAGCGGAATGTCGCCCACTTCATCGAGAAAGATCGTGCCGCCTTTGGCCAGCTCGAACCTGCCCGGACGCGCATCGACTCCGGTAGCCACGCCACGCTCGATCCCGAAGAGCTCCGACTCGAGTAACGTCTCCGGAAGCGCGGCGCAGTTGATCGCCACGAACGGTCCATCTTTGCGCGCCGAGTTGCCGTGGATGAGCCGCGCCACCATCTCTTTGCCGGTGCCCGACTCGCCGCGAATCAGCACGCTGGCCTGCGAATCGGCCACGCGCGCGACGAGATCGATGACGCGTTGCATCTTCGGAGAGTCGCCGATCATCAGGCGGTCGTTGTAGTCGCGCAGCATGCGCTGCTTGAGGTTGCGGTTCTCGTCTTCGAGGGTCTCCCGCAGAACCGATAGCTTGTGGAAGTTGCGGGCGTTGTCGATAGCGGCGCCTCCGATGGCTGCGAGCGAGGCAAGGAAGCGGAGATCGTCCTCGACGAAGCTACCGCTCTTGGCGCCACGCTCCTCTTTCCCACCCACTCCAATCATGCCGATGATGGTTTCGCCGGAGATCATCGGAGCCAGCAGCAGATCTTTGCCTGTACCGCCCAAGAACTTGGAGACGGTGACGGACATCGGCTCGCGCGATGCCAGAACCTGCTTGACGGGAGGCTCGGCGAGCATGGCGTTCGCCGGCGTAGGGATCTCGAGCTCGAAGGTGAAGATCTGCTGAACGTTGAGCTTTTCGTCGAGGGAGAAGACGAAGCCGGCCATCGCGTCGAGCACGGCCACGGCGCGGTGCATCAACTCTTCGATGAGCTCTCCTTCGGGACGGAGGGTATTCAGCGCACGGCCGACGTCGTAGAGCGCCTCGAGCTGGAGGAGCTTGCGTCGCAGTTCGAAGTTCGATTGCTGAGCCATCAGTCGCCAGCTGCTAATCCCTTCCCACCGCTTTCCTGCACTCACCCAGCAGAAAATCGCAGTTCCAGCTCGCGTAGAACGCGGGATCCATGGCGTAGATTCTTACGAACAACGGTGCCGCTTCGTCGAAGCGCCCGCGTTTCATCTCCGTCCGTGCCAGAAAGTAGATGGCCCGGATGGTCTGCGGGTCGACTTCGTTCTTCTCGACAATCCCGCGAAATCCCGCCTCTGCCTCGGTGAACGCCCGTCGCTGGTAGGCGCAGAGGGCTTTTGCGTATTCGTCGGTGCCGCCGCAAGTGGAAGGAGGGTTCGCGTTCGCAGTCGTGGCGATGGCGAGGAGTAAGAGAGCAAAGCGCACGGACATGAGTGTAGAAGGGGTCAGGTCTAAAGTCTAAAGTGCCGAATTGGCTTTATCGCTCGAGCGACGATCGTCCCCGGCACTTTAGACTTTAGACCTGACCCGCAAATACACTCCAATTATGAACCTCGGCATCATTGGCAGCGGGCGCGCTGCCTGGGCTTTCGCCTCGACATGGAAGCGCATCAGTTGGCCGGTCGTCGGCGTAGCTACGCGCGGCAACGAGACGCCGTTCGGCACGCGACGCTCGATCGAAGAGTTGGCGGCAACCAGCGACATCCTCCTCGTCGCGGTCAGCGACCGCGCAATCGAAGAGGTCGTGGCCACGATTCCGGAGACAAAGGCCATTATCGTTCATCCCAGCGGCGCGCTGCCTGCCATGAGAGGAGGCTTCTCGCTGCATCCACTCAAGTCGCTGCCACCGGTCGGGGAGGCATCGGATCTCGAAGGCACGCTGCTCGTCTTCGAAGGTGCGCACCGCGACGTCGCACAACGGATCGCCACCGCGGCCGGAGCCCGTTTCGCGGAGATCACCGCGGAGGCGAAGACGCGATACCACGCCGCCGCGGTGTTCGGATCGAACTACGTAGCGGCGCTTCTCGACATCGCGGAGGATCTCATCGGCATCGACGACGTTCGAGAGGATCTCGCCCTCCTTGCCCGCTCCGCAATCGACAACTGGCTTGCGCATAACGACGGGCAACGCTTCACCGGGCCTGCCGTGCGCGGAGACGAAGCGGTCATGAATCGCCACGCCGCCGCGCTGGCCGGACAGCCGGACCTCGCGGAGCTCTACCGCCTCCTCGCCGCGCACATTGTTGCGGCTGCAAAGTAGCGGGTGCTACCATCGATCCCCTTTCGATCGGAGCCTCGCCCGGATGGTCTTCTTCAATTACGCGACGATGCAGATGGCGGCGAAGATCGTTTACTACGGTCCGGGCCTCTGTGGGAAGACGACCAACCTGCACCACATCTACGCCAAGACCTCGCCGCAGAGCCGCGGCGAAATGGTGAGTCTGGAGACGGAAACCGACCGAACGCTGTTCTTCGACCTCCTGCCGATCGACGTCGGCGTCATCGGCGGGTTCAAGACGCGCCTGCAGCTCTACACGATCCCCGGCCAGGTCTTCTACAACACGACACGCAAGCTCGTCCTCAAAGGCGTCGACGGTCTCGTCTTCGTCGCCGACTCGCAGGTGGCGATGCTCGACGCGAACCTCGAGAGCTTCAAGAACCTCCGCGAAAACCTCGGCGAGATCGGCCTCTCCATCGACGAGATCCCTCTGGTTCTTCAAATCAATAAGCGCGACCTCCCGAACATCGCTCCGGCCGAGACGGTCGTCGATGTCATCGATCCGGAGCGCAAGTTCGACTTCGTCGAGGCTGTGGCGTCCCGAGGAGATGGCGTTTTCGAGACGTTGAAGGTGATCTCGAAGCTGACGCTGCGAACGTTGCGGCGGCGCATGACCGGCGAAGAGCCGGCGCGCGCGACCTCGCGACGTCCGGTAGCAGAAGCCGCGAGCTTCCGCGTTCGAGAAGACTCGGGCAGCAGCGAAGGAAGCGTCGCGGAACCAACGCAAGCCCCTGGAAAGAAGATCGACACCGCTCCGATTCCGGCGTTCGGTGGTGCCACCGCTGCTGCGGTCTTGCCGTCGGAAGCGCCCACGGAACCCGCCGCGACGCAATTCCTTCCGGTCGAAGAGCCGATTGAAGAAGTCTCCGCCGCTGACGAAATCCTAGCCGAGCTCGCGGGCATCGATGAGATGTCCATTCCTGACGTGCTCTCCGAAGCCGACGTGCTCTCAGAAGCGGACGTACTCCCCGAACCGCCGCCGCCTGTTACCGCGGCTCCACCCATCCCCGAGCTCCCACCTGCCCCTCCCGAACCGGACATCGATTTCGGCCAGAGCGAACGGCCCAGCAAAGCGGCACCGGAGGTCAAACACGTCAAGGTGCGCTCCTCGGTCGACATCATGGCCGAGCTCGAATCGCTCCGGAAGCGCGCCACGCAATCGACACCCAAGGCGCCGTCGAAGAAAGAAACGTCGCCACTCGACGCACTCAGAAATCCACCCAAACCGAAGCGCGACGTCCACCGAACGATCACTCTGCCGACGCCTCCGGGCACCCTGCCGAAGTCGAAACGTTTGCGCATTGCGGTATTCTTTGAAAGTGACGGAGGCGTCGTCCAGTCACAGGAAGAGTCGATCGACCTCGGCGAAACGAGCGATGTGCAGTCGCTGTCGGTCAATCTAAAATTCGAAGATCTCTAAACGGGCGGGAGGGTGTTGCGATGAAGATGAGCCGAGCGGTCGTGCTGCTGTTGGCCCTCTGCACCGTTGCTTGTGCTACTGCCCCTCCCCCGGCGCCGGTACCGAAGCTGGCCGTCAAACCAGCCGCGCCACCGTCCGCCGCAAGACTGCAGACCGAGGAGTACCGGCAGGCGCTCGAGGCAGCGTATGGCGAGATCGTCGCGCGCGAGGGAAAGCCGGTCACTGCGCCGAAGGTTGACGTCGAAGCGGTCGTGTCGATGCCGATTCCAGAGCACGAAACGATCCGAGGCGCGCTCCAATACTTCACGACCGATCTCAAGCCGAGCATCCAGGAATCACTCATCCGTTCGGCGAAGTACAAGAACCTCATCGACAAGGCGCTCGACGAGAACAAGCTGCCGCGCGGTCTGGCGTATCTGCCGGTGATCGAAAGCGCGTACGTGCCCACCCTCACCTCGCGCGCCGGCGCGCACGGTATCTGGCAGTTCATGCCCGAGACCGCGCGCGAATACGGCCTGCGCGTCGACTGGTGGGTGGACGAGCGCGCCGATCCGGAGCGCTCCACCCGCGCTGCTGCCACCTACCTCCGGGACCTCTATCGTCAGTTCAACGATTGGCCGCTCGCGCTTGCGGCGTACAACGCAGGGCCGGGACGTATCCGCCGCGCCATGGAATCGACCGGCGCTTCGACGTTCTGGGAGTTGCTCGACGCCGAAGCTGTGCCGAAGGAGACGCGCGGCTACGTTCCCACCTTCTTCGCTACCCTCACGATCGCCAGCGATCCGGTGACCTACGGATTCCGGCTCGGATCACCTGCCGATCTCGATCGTCAGCAGGTCGAGGTGGAAGGTCCGCTCTCGCTCCGCTATCTCGCCACGATCGCAAACGTCGACGAACGGCTTCTACGCGATCTGAACCCTGCCCTCCGCCAGGGCGTGGTGCCTCCCGGCAAGACGACACTGCACGTTCCGTCGAAGGCAGCCGCGGCCGTCACTGCGCGTGCGACGACGTTGAAGAACGAGGATGCGAATATCGCCGTCTGCTCGTACACGCTCCGCGACGGGCAATCGCTGAGCCGGCTTGCGCGTAGCATCGGCACCGACGTCGACACGCTCCTGGCGATGAACAATCTCCGCTCCGCCGACGATATCGGCGGCGGCGATTCGATCTACCTCCCAGTGCGAGCGCGCGAGCTGGGATCGCTGCTCGCGCACAACGACGCGTACTACGCCGTGAAGAAGGGCGACACGTTCTTCTCGATCGCGAAGAGCCATCACCTTACCGTCGAGGAGCTTCTGGCGATCAACGAGCTCGACTCCGATCACAAGCTCCATCCGGGAGAGAAGTTGCGCGTGACGGTACCGCATGCGCTGAGCGCGGCGGGGATGTGAGGGTTTGCGGGGGTCGGAGGACGTCGGGGGTCGGGGGTCGGAGCAGAAGCAGGGCTCATTTTCGACAGCCGTCTTCAGAATGTTAGGATCGGCGGTGATTTGGAGAAAAGAGACAAGAGACAAGAGACCAGAGATCAGAGGCATCTCTTCTGATCTCTGATCTCTTGCCTCTGCTCTAGCAAGCCTCATCTCCGACCCCCGACCCCCGATTCCCGACCCCCGCGCACGTAACCTGCACGCGGTTCTTTTGTTATGGCAAGAGGATTCGAAAGCAAAGCAGTTGAGTCCAACCGGCAGGATGCCGAGGATGCACGGGAATCCCGAGGTCGCGGCGATCGCATCGATATTCATGAGATCGAGCGCCGCCAGAAACGCGAAGGATTGGAGCTCTCGCGCAGACGCATCGTCACCGAGATCGAGGCGACCACGAGCGACCGTCGCCGCGAATCGTTGCGCGCTGCGCTCGCGCACCTCGATAGCGAGCTGGCGAAACTGGAGTAGCAGAGTCTCGGCAAATTGAAATGCCGCGCCTCAGCCGTTCGTTTCGCCCCCCACCATGGCCGAGAGCAGTGACTACAAGAAAACGCTGAACCTTCCGCAAACCTCCTTCTCGATGAAGGGGAACCTGCCGCAGAACGAGCCGAAGCGCCTGGAGCAATGGCGTCTCATCGACCTCTACAAGCTCATTCGCGAGAAGTCGGAAGGGCGGCCGAAGTCGGTTCTGCACGACGGCCCTCCCTACGCGAACGGCCACATCCACATGGGCCACGCGCTCAACAAGATCCTCAAAGACGTCGTCGTCAAATCGAAGACGATGATGGGCTACGACTCGCCTTACGTGCCGGGCTGGGACTGCCATGGCCTGCCGATCGAGCACGCCGTCGACAAGGAGATTGGCAGTGGAAAGCGGAAGGAGATGTCACCGGCCGACTTCCGGCGCGCCTGCCGCACGTTCGCCGAAAAGTTCGTCTCCATCCAGCGCCAGGACTTCATCCGTCTCGGCGTCTTCGGCGACTGGTTCCATCCCTACATGACGATGGCGTATCAGTACGAAGCCGACATCGCCTATGCCCTCGGCCGCTTCTTCCGCACCGGCATGGTCTACAAAGGACTCAAGCCGGTGCACTGGTGTACGTACGATCAGTCGGCACTCGCCGAAGCCGAAGTCGAGTACGCCGACCATACGTCTCCTTCTGTTTACGTGCGCTTTCGCCTGACTGATGAATCAGTGAAGAGCCTTGACCTTCCGATCGAGAAGCCGTGCTACGCCGTGATCTGGACCACGACCCCCTGGACGCTCCCCGCCAACCTCGGCATCGCCGTCAAGCCCGACTTCGACTACGAAGTCATCGAGCACGCCGATGAGAACTACATCATCGCCGGCGAGCTGGTGCCGTCCGTCATCACGAAGTTCGGCTGGACCGAGTACCGAGTTGTCAAAGTCTTCAAAGGTGCCGCGTTTGAGCACCTTCGCTACCGTCACGCGTTCCTGCCTCGCGAAGGTGTCTTCGTGCTCGGCGACTACGTCACGCTCGATCAGGGCACCGGCCTCGTGCACACGGCGCCCGGACACGGCGTCGACGACTTCAAGACCGGGCAGCGCTACGGCCTCGAGACCTACACGCCCGTCAATCATCGCGGCGAGTTCACGCCGGATGTGCCGCTGTGGGCGGGGATGTTTGTGTTCAAGGCTAATCCGCTGATCGTCGAGCACCTGCGCGAGCGTGGCGCGCTCCTGCACGCCGAGACGATCACACACTCGTACCCGCATTGCTGGCGCTGCAAGCACGCCGTAATCTTCCGCGCCACCGAGCAGTGGTTCATCTCGATGGACGACAAAGACCTCCGCGCAAAGGCCCTCGAACAGGTTCACAGCGTCAAGTGGTTCCCTGCCTGGGGCGAAGAGCGCATGGCAGGCATGGTCGAGAACCGCCCCGACTGGTGCATCTCGCGCCAGCGCACTTGGGGCGTTCCGATCACCGTCCTTTATTGTGAAGGTTGCGGAGAGCCGGTCACGTCGCCCGAGCTTTTCGAGCGCGTGAAAGAGCTGTTCCTAGTCGAAGGTGCCGATGCCTGGTACGACCGTCCGGCCACCGATTTCCTGCCCGCGAGCTACGGATGTACAAAGTGCGGCGGCACAGCGTTCCGCAAGGAGCTCGACATCCTCGACGTCTGGTTCGACTCCGGCTGCTCGCATCTCGCCGTGCTGAAAGAGCGTCCCGAGTTGACGTGGCCGAGCGACGTCTACATCGAAGGGCACGATCAGCATCGCGGATGGTTCCAGTCGTCGCTGCTCGTCGGCACCGGCCTCGAAGGCGCCGCGCCGTTCCGTCAAGTCATCACCTGCGGCTTTCTCATCAACGAACAGGGCGACAAGATGTCGAAGTCGCGCGGCAACGCGCTATCGCCGCAGGACGTGCTCAAGCAGCACGGCGCGGATGTCATCCGTCTCTGGGTTGCGATGATCGATTACCAGACCGACATGACGATCGGCCCGCAAATCATGGGACGCGCCGCAGAGGCCTACAAGAAAATCCGAAACACCGCGCGCTACCTGCTCTCGAACCTCAATGGCTTCGAGCCGGAGCGCGATGCCGTTCCTCACGATCAACTTCTCGATGTCGATAAGTGGGTGCTGGCGCGGGCTGCCGAGGTGTTCGATCGCTGTCGCAAGGCTTACGAAGAGTACGAATTCCACATCGTCTATCACCGCGTGCTCGACCTCTGCACCGTCGTGCTGTCATCGCTCTACCTCGACATCTCGAAAGACACGCTCTACTGCGATGCACCGGCGTCTGTCAGCCGGCGCTCGGCGCAGACCGCGATGTACGAGATCCTGCGCGGCATGGTGGCCTTCCTGGCGCCGCTGCTAACGTTCACGACAGAAGAGATCTATGAGGCGATGCCGGGAGCGAAGGAGCAGTCGGTGCATCTCATCGACTTCCCTACGATCACCGCGCCCGCAAGCGATTCCGCCGCGTGGGATCGCATCTTCCGCGTCCGCGAGGCGGTGTCGAAAGTCCTCGAAGGCGCGCGCGCCGCCGGAACGATCGGGCAGGCGCTGGAGGCTGACATCACGCTTCACGGCGTCACGCGTGAGGCGATCGTAGGCACGCTCGATCTCGATCTGGCCAAAATCTTCATCGTGTCGCACGTCGACTTCGCGGCTGCTGCGATCGATTCGACGATCGACATCGAAGGCGTCGGACCGATTGGCATCACGATGTCGCCCGCCCGCGGAAAGAAATGTGGCCGCTGCTGGCAGTATCGCGAAGAGGTCGTCGAAGATGGTGGCTTGTGCGCGCGATGCGACGAAGTCGTGTCGTCACTCGAAGTGCCCGAGCAGCCCACGGTTTAGATGCGGTCATCCAGGGTGTTCGCGGCGAAGAAAGTTAGGTGTCATCCTGAGACTGCCGCAGCCGCCCGCTCGAATCGCGATGTTTGCGCGGTGCGTGCTCGGCGGCGGAGGACGGCGAAGGATCTCCGAATGCGACGCGTGTGGCATGTGCATCGTAATTTGAGATCCTTCGCCGTCCTCCGCCGCCACTCCACGCTGCGCGAGGGGTCGTCTACGTACGGCGGCTCCGGCTGTCTCAGGATGACACAAGGGATGACACCGGATAACGGGACCATGACACCAATGCTTCGTCCCTCGATTCTCGAAGGGCGCGAAGAGAAGAACAACATCCTTAACACTGCGCGGCCGCGAAACCGACCAACCGTGTGACTGGCGAAACCGCGCGACCCGCAACCGCGACCACACCTGTTACGCTAACCCCGCTTGCGCTTCGCCGACCTTCACACGCACACCTATCACTCCGACGGCACCCGTTCGCCACGCGAGGTCATCGATGTCGCGCTGTCGTACGGCATCGAGATCGTGGCCATCAGCGATCACGACAATCTCGCCGCGTACTTTGAGATCAAGTCCTACGCGGACGAGCGCGGCGTCACGCTCATTCCGGCGACGGAGCTGTCGTGCGCGTACGAAGGCGTCGACATCCACATCCTGGCCTACGCGTTCGATGCGCATGACGAACGGATCGCGGCGCGTTTGCAGCATTTCCGCGACGCGCGACAGACACGCGGCCGGCGCATCGTCGAGAAGCTGCGTGCCCTCGGGTACAACATCAGCTCCGAGCGCGTCGAGCAGCTTGCTGCCGGTGGCGCGGTAGGCCGTCCACACGTAGCGCGCGCGCTCGTCGAAGGTGGTTTCGTCGCCTCTGTTTCGGACGCCTTCGATCAACTGCTCCGCCCCGGCAAGCCTGGCTACGTGGAAAAGGACCGCTTCGCGATCGAGGAGGCCGTCGCGCTGATGCGCGCAACCGGCGGCTTGACGTCGATCGCGCATCCGACGCTCTATCCCGATCACGCGCGCATCGTCCCGCAACTCCTCGACGCTGGCATCGACGGCATCGAGGTGCTTCACCCCGACGTCGACGAAGCATCGCGCGAGATCTACACGAGCGTCGCCCGCTTCCGCGGCAAGATGCTGACCGGCGGCTCGGACGATCACGGCACCGTTAAGAAGACCGAAACGCTGGGCACAATTAGAGTGCCCGAGGCGTGGATCGGTCCGATTCTCGACCGGCTGTAGCGGTTCTCAGGAGTCTGCGCGGCAGAACCTACGACGCGGTACGTCACGCGCCCCGGCCGCACTCGGGCGAGGACGCCCAAGTGCCCGCGGTCGAGACGACCTCACTCCTTATCGCAGCGCTGAGGAGTGCGGGCGTCTTCGCCCGCGGCCATCGAGGCGTCCCGCCTCGATGGTTGGATCTCCGGCCTGATGCTCCAATGATTTGAAGCGTTTTCCGCTCAGAACAGCTTCGACTGCGGCGCCTTCATGCCGCCTCGCAGCGCGTCGATGAGAGCCTGGCCGAGGAGGGCTTTCTGCCAGTTGCGCATGACGGGGACACGATCGAGATCGGCCGGTTCGTGCGGCTGGGCCTCCGCGACCGAAACGAGGATGTGTCGGGGCGCGAGCACCGAGGCGTCGACTTTCAGGTCTTTGGCAATCTTGTCGCGGGCCTTCTTCATCCGATCGATGCGCGCTTCCATCTCGCGGTCGCGCAGCCAGGTCTTCGACTCTGACTTCTCGGGCAACTCCTCGTCTGGAATCGCCATCGCTTCCTTCACCAGACGAACGATGTCGCGCCCGAAGCGGCCGCGGTGATAGCCGGAGACACCCTTGATGCTGTTGAAATCCTGCGTCGACGCCGGCTTGACGCGGGCCAGCTCGAAGATCAGGTCATTGCCGAAGATCTTGAACGGAGGACGGTCGGCCTCGCGGGCCAGACCATCGCGAAAATCGTAGAGCGCGCGAACGACGGCCAGCGAGCGGCGGTCGAGGGCGCCGAGCCCCTTGAGACGCCGGAACGGCTCCTCGTCGCCATCCTTTTCGTTGAATCGGATCTGCTCCTGCCTGCCGAACTCCTCCACCGCCCACTCCCACCGGCCCAGCGCGGTCAGTTCATCGCGAAGCCGTCCAGCCAGCGCGATCAGATGCCGCGTGTCGGTGGCCGCGTATTCGAGCATGTCGGGTGGCAGCGGACGCATCGCCCAGTCAGCGCGTTGATGCTTCTTGTCGACCTTGAAACCGAAATGGCGGTCGAGCAGCGCGGCCAGACCA
>DATLVW010000428.1:0-5771 GCA_035577085.1 Thermoanaerobaculia bacterium | reverse complement strand
GCGGTGCCAAACGCGGTGCTAAAGCCTGGGGGCAAGAACCCGCCCTTCTCACACTCTTGCCTTCCACTCTTGTTCCAACCTTCCAATCGAGCGCCTTCTCCCCCACGCTTTTCAGTGGGGGAGAAGGTGGCGAAGCCGGATGAGGGGGGCGTTTCAAGAAGCACGACACTCGTAACATTTGCCTCGTTTTCGGGTAGTTCGGACGAGGTGCAGGTTGATCGCCAGCCGTTGGCTGTCCCTCATCCGGCCCTCGCGGAATGCGCTCGATGAGAAAGCACTCCAAAGAACTCGGAGAGAAAAGGAAGAAGCGGAACACCCGAGGGCGAGCTAAGATTGGAACAGCTTCGCGGCCTCGCGCGTTCTGAGGCACCGCCCGCGAAACGTTTCCATCAACGGAGGATTCATGCGCAGACTCACTTTCCTGGTTGCACTCATTCTGACGGTTGCGGCCGCTACCATCGCTACGGCGCAGGTTCGCGGAACCGGGCGGCTTCAGGGGATGGTGACCGACAAGGCTACCGGCAAGCCTGTTGAGGGCGCCGTGGTAACGGTTGGCCTTCCCTCGGGGAACACCGCCCCCATCGTTGCCAAGACGGACGCCCATGGGCACTGGTCCGCGCTCGGATTGGTCAGTGGCCAATGGAACATCGACATCGTCGCTCCCGGATTCCAGACCACGCGGGGATCAGCCAGCGTGAGCGAAATGCAGCAGCAGCCCATGATCCGGACGCAGCTCGCGGCCGAGGTGAAAGAAGAAGCGGCGGCTCCGGCAGTAGCGCCGACACCGCTCATTCCGAAAGAAGCAGCGGATGCCATCACCGAGGGCCAGGAGATGATGACGCAAAACAAATACAAGGAAGCGGTGGCCGACTTTGAGAAGGCCTACGCACTCGTGCCGGTGGACAAGCCGGAGACGAAAAAGGTTCACGATCAACTGATGCAGGTCATGGCACAGGCGTACTACCGCGCCGGCGATTTGCCGAAGGCGATCGCGATGCTCGAAACCATCACGACCGCGGACCCTGCGAACACGGGAGCGGAAGTGCTGCTCGCGAACCTCTACCTGCAGAATGGTCAGCTCGAAAAAGGAAAAGGGCTGCTCGAGAAGCTGCCGGCTTCAGCGATCACCGATCCAAGCGCCTACACCAACGTCGGCATCCTTTTCCTGAACAAGAACAACCCGACCGACGCGATCACCTACTTCGCCAAGGCTATCGAGATGAACCCCAAAGCAGGTGACAGCTACTACTACCGCGGGTTGGCGTATGCCCAGCTCAAGAAGAACGCGGAAGCGAGAGCCGACTTCGAACAGGTGGTTACGCTCGCGCCCGACTCTCCCGAAGCGAAGGATGCGAAGGCAATGCTCGCGGCGTTGCCAAAGAAATGATCGAGGCGAGCAACGACGGGACCGCCGGGGTCTCAGCCCGCTTTCCGGGTGCTATCCCGACGCTCCCGACGTGGCGGCGAGGAGCCGTCCCGGCGGCGCTCCGTCTCGTTCAATCTCTGATTGTCTTGCTGGCGTTGCCGCTGCTCATCGGGTGCGGACGCCGCTCGATCGGCGCACCATCGAAGACGACGCCGGTCATTCTGATCTCCATCGATACGCTTCGGTCCGATCACCTGCCTGTCTACGGGTACAAAGGTGTGGCCACGCCGAACATCGACGCCCTGCGCGCCGACTCGATTCTCTACGAGCGCGCGTACAGCCATGTTCCGCTCACACTGCCCTCTCACGTCACCATTCTCACCGGCATGCTTCCCGCGGACAGTGGAATCCGCGACAACATCGGCAACCGTCTTTCTGAGTCGATACCGATCCTTCCGGAGCTCCTGAAGAAGAATGGATATGCCACGGGGGCTGCAGTCTCGGCGTTTGTTCTCCGCCACGAGACCGGCGTCGCGCGAGGATTCGATTTCTTCGAAGACTCCACGACCGCGATGGACACATCCACGCTCGTTCTCGGCAGAATCCAGCGCATCGGAGGGGATACCCTTCGCGCAGTGCAGCCGTGGCTCGACAAGCAGGGCGCGCAACCGTTCTTTCTCTTTCTTCACCTCTACGATCCGCACACGCCGTACGAGCCTCCCGAACCGTTTTTCAGCAAGTATCCGGATCACTATGACGGCGAGATCGCGTACTCCGACTCGGTCGTCGGCGCTCTCATCGACGATCTCAAGAAGAAGGATCTGTACGACAAGTCGCTGATCATTCTCCTCTCGGATCACGGGGAAGGCCTCAACGAGCATGGCGAAGAAGAGCACGGGATGTTTCTGTATCGCGAGGCGCTGCAGGTTCCTCTGCTCGTGAAACTTCCGAATTCGCGGCGCGGCGGAGCCTCGGTGAAAACGCCGGTGCAGCTCGTCGACGTCTTCCCGACGATCCTCGAACGAACGGAGACACCGGAACCGAAAACGGGGCGGCGAACGGGACAGTCATTGCTGACGTTTCTCGACGGCGGTCCTACGCGGTCCATCTATTCCGAAACGTACTATCCGCGGTTCCACTTCGGATGGAGCGACATGGAGTCGCTCATCGAAGGGAACGATCATTTCATTCGGGCGCCGCTACCGGAGTTGTTCGATCTGGCGGCCGATCCCGGCGAGAAAAAGAACCTCGTGCAGGAAAACCGCCGCGCCTACGTGAGGATGAAGAGCAACATCGAACCGATGATCAAGGAGGCCGTTGCCCCTTCCGGCTTTGATCCCGAGGAGGCAGCGAAGCTCGCCGCGCTCGGATATGTCGGGTCCACGGTGGCAACGCAAGAGGGGAAGGCGCTTCCGGATCCCAAGACGACGATCGGTGTACTTCACGAGATTCGCCTCGCCTTCACTCTCTTCGAGGACAAGAATTACCCCGAGTCGCTCCGGCGCACGAACGACCTTCTGGCAGCCAACGGACAGATCGTCGATCTCTGGGATATGAAATCGAAAATCCTCTGGGCGATGAATCAGCCCGTCGCATCGATCGAAGCCGCCAAAGATGGCCTGCGCCGGAACCCCGGCGCAATCGCCCTGATCTTCGATGTTGCGCAACTTTCGCTCTCGGCCGGCGATCTTGATGCGGCGCAGAAGCATGCCGAGATCGCAGTGAAGATCGAGCCCGGCGAGGCGCACGAGATCCTCTCCAAGATCTGGGTGGAGCGTCATGATTCCGCCCGCGCGGAACAGGAAGCGAAGCTCGCAATGCAAACCGTCAACGATCCGACTACGGAGTTGATGATTCTCGCCGGCGTGGAGATGGACCGGAAGAACTACCAGAAGGCGGTCGAGTATCTCGACGGGGCGGCCGCACGCGTGCAGAAGAAGTCTCCGCCAAAGCTTCTGAATCTCCACCTCACGCGCGGCGATGCGCTTGCGCGGCTCGGAAGGGGAGAGGAGGCGGAGCGCGAATTCCGCGCCGAGATCAACGACTTCCCGGCGGATGCGCGCGCCTATTCGTCGCTCATCATGCTGCTCGTGAGCGAACATAGAACGGACGAGGCGACGAGAGTCGTTTTCGATACCGTCAAGGCGGCACCGTATCCTCATTCGTATGTCGTCATCGCCGAGACGCTCAAAGCGATCGGTGACGATCGGGGCGCCACGTTCTGGACGAGTCAGGGGCTGCAGCGCTTTCCACAGGATCCCGAGCTTCGCGGGCTGCCGAAACGCATGGCCGAGATGACGCAGAAACTCCGGTCGAATCTGCAATGACGACCGGCTCTCATTAAATGAAGAAGAATACGAGGCGAGGTCGCCGGTCACCGTCGGAACCTGCGAAGGAACCCGTCTTGCCCGCTGTCGTGTCGCCCCCTTCGGAACCGCCTCGGGGCGTCAGGCGTCGCCTGACCGTCATCCTGCTGGCGATCGCGGGAGTGCTGGTGATTGCCGCGGGACTCTACGTTCTGATGCGGGCGCGCGGAGGAGCCGGCGCTCCCGCTCGCGACATCATTCTCATTACGATCGACACTACGCGGGCGGACTCGCTCGGATACACGGGAAACACGCGCGTCAAGACCCCGTTCATCGATGCCCTGGCCGGACGCGGAATCATCTTCACGAACGCGCATGCGCACAACGTCGTGACCCTGCCGTCGCACGTGAACATTCTCACCGGCCTTTACGCCTATCAGCACGGCGTCCACGACAACTCCGGATTCGTGCTCGATCCCAGGTATCTGACGGTTGCCACCAGACTGCGGCAGGGGGGCTATACGACCGGTGCGTTCGTCGGCGCCTTTCCGCTCGACTCGAGGTTCGGACTGAATCAGGGGTTCGATACCTACGACGACAATTACGGGAAGGGGCAGTCCACCGTCGATTTTGTCGAGCAGGAACGACGGGCGACGGCGGTGCTCGACGCCGCGACAAAATGGTGGCACGAGAAGGAGGGGCAGAAGCGCTTCCTGTGGGTCCATCTATACGATCCGCATGCGCCGTACCTTCCGCCCGAACCTTTCCTCTCTGCCTACCGATACAACGAGTACCTCGGAGAGATCGCCTATGTCGATGACTCCCTGTCGAAGGCGCTCGGGCCGATTCTGGCCGCCAATCCCGACGCCCTCGTCGTCCTTACCGCCGATCACGGCGAGTCGCTCGGTGAACATGGTGAGAAGACTCACGGCCTGTTCGCGTATGAATCGACGCTCAAGATCCCGCTGATCGTCGCCCGCAGGGGAATCGGCCATCGCGTCGAACCAGCGTACGTGCGCCACGTCGACATCGTTCCGACGATTCTCGATGCCGCTGCGATCGCGATCCCGAAAGAGCTGCCGGGGCAATCCTTATTGCGGGCGGTGGCGCAGGAGGACAGCTACTTCGAGTCGTTGTCGGCATCGTTGAACCGCGGCTGGGCACCGCTGACCGGCGTCATTCACGGCGGCTTGAAGTACATCGACCTCCCGCTTGCGGAGCTCTACGATCTTCCGCGTGATCCGCAGGAAGCGACGAACCTCGTGACGGAGCGGCGCCGGGATGTGGAGACCGCCAGGAAACTTCTTCTGAGTATGCACCCGGAGTCGCCCGCTACGCCAAGGGCGGTCACACCTGAAGAAGTGGCCCGGCTTCGCAGTCTGGGATATGTCACGAGCCAGGCGCCATCGCGAGGTCAGTTCACCGCTGCCGACGATCCGAAGTCTCTGACGGGGATCGACGACAAGATGCACGATGCGATTACGCTGTTCGAGCGGCACGACGAAGCGAAAGCTCTTCAACTTGCGCGCGAGGTTGTTGCGGAGCGGCCATCGATGGTCGCCGGCCGCGAGATCCTCGCATTCATGCTGCGTCAGAATGATCTCGTTCCGGAGGCAATCGAGCAGTTGACGATCATCGTCCGCGACCCGGGCGCCAGCGTCGACGACCGCGTCCAGCTTGCTCTCCTCTACTGCGAGACCGGGCGGCCGGATCAGGCTGTCGCGTTGCTCGCGCCGCTGGGGGCGACGAAGAATCCCGATGTTCTGAATGCTTACGGAGTGGCTCTTTCCGACCAGAAAAAGAGCCAGCAGGCGCGCGAGCAGTTTGAGCGCGTGCTCTCCTTTGACTCCAACAACGCTCCCGCCCTGCAGAACCTCGGCATCCTGTCGCTGCGCGAGGGTGATGTTCGCGCGGCGCTGTCCTATCTCACCCGCGCTCTGGCGTTGAATCCGAAGCTGCCGCTGGCCCTCAACACCCTGGGCGTGGCCTACGCGCAGACGAGCGATTTCAGCCGGGCTGTCGATGCCTGGAATCGCGCCGTACAGATTGATCCGCGTCAGTACGATGCGCTCTACAACATCGGAATGGTCGAGGCCCGC
>DATLVW010000427.1:0-8958 GCA_035577085.1 Thermoanaerobaculia bacterium | reverse complement strand
GTACGTCGACGATGTCCGCGTCCCACGCGCCGAGCTGCGTCGCTGCCGTCCGGATAGCCATGACGGAATCGATGCTCGGGTTGCGGGGCAGATCGCGGTCGGCCACGAAGCGGCCGTTAATCGCGAAAACGTTCCCGTTCGAATCCGAGTGAACGATGTACTCGGCGCCGACGACAGGAAGGCCTTTCAGCTTTTCCTGGAACTTCACGTGCGACTGTCCGAGCGCATCCCGCTGCGAGCTCTTGACGTCGAAGTCTTCGGTGCCGGCCATCTGCAGAAGATCCTTCTGCGATTTCAGAAAGGCCTTCACGGCCTGGTCTGAAGCACCCGCGCCGAGCGAGCCCAGCTCGCCGGTAACGAAGGTGGGGACACCCTTTGAATCCTGATCCTGGATCTTGATCTTGCTGTTCGCGGCTGGATCTTTCGCGAAAGCAACCGTGGTGATGAGGAGAGCGGCTAACGAAATCAGCTTCTTCATAATTTGAGCGGTCCGGGCCTTTCTTGAATCGGTTAGTTGCCCACTAGCAGGCGGGCACCCTATCGCAAGGCAGAGGCCAGAAGCTAAGTTGATGATTCTATTGGGATTTCAATTTACGGGCGTCGAAAAAGTCGCAAAGACTGACCCATGTCACCGGAACTTCTGGGTCAGTTAGTGACCGGCAGGATCAGTCAACGACCCGTGAACATCGTGTAAACGATGCTCCCATTCGCGACTTCCTGCGGCATCGCCGAAAGTTGCCAGTTCCCGGGCGACCTCAGCAGATAAAGGGGTATCCGGATGCATCACAGCCAGCTTCGCGAGGGTTATCTCCGCGTCGTCACGCTGTCCGCCGATGAATTGCAGAAGCGACAAATCGACATAGGCGCGGAGGTCGTGCGGATCGCTGGCGATCTCCCGAACCATCTCGTTCTCCGCCTCGGCAGGCCGATTCGTTCGCGCCAACGCATCACCCGCAACGTAGTGAAAGTGCTCCGGCAGCGACTCGCCCGTGGTCGCGCGCGTGCGCTGCACTTCGTCGAGGATGCGGAGCGTGCGCGGATAGTCGTGCTGCATCGCGGCGATCCGCGCGGCCAGAAAAAGCGCGTGCGCCTTCTGCGACGCCATCTCCTCGGCTGCCGTTTCCTCGCGGGTAGCCGTCGCCAAGTCTCGTTGCACCAGCGCGATCTCTCCGAGCAGCAGATGCGCTCCCGGCTCTCCCGCGGAGAGCGCGAGTTGCGCATGGGTCGAAGCGTTTGCGACATCGTGCATCGTCAGCAACTCGAAGCCGGCTGAAAGCGCGAACGTTCCCGCCAGCCGCGGAGCCATGCGGATGCCTTCCTCGAACACGCGTGCAGCGGATGCGTGATCACCGACGCGGCCTAGCTCACCGCCGAGTTGCTCGCGAACATCCGACCAGCGCGGATTCGCAGCGAGCAGGCGTTGCAGATCGTCGATGCTGTGCGCCGACTTCAATGTGGCAAGCTGGCCGATGACATCTTTCGGATCGGGTAGCGGACCGTTGCCCGCATCGCTGCCCGCGCTGACATAGCCGAGTGCAGCCAGCTTCTTCGCCTCCTCGGCGTCCACACGCTCCGGCGCCGCGAACGAACCCGACGTAGCGCGTGCCACATCGCGAAGCTCGGCAAACGCGCGTCGCTCGCGATCGGCAACGTTGTTCCTCTCGCCGGTGTCGGCGCGAAGGTCGTAAATCTCCGGTTTGGGCGCATCGATGACGTGCAGAGTGCCTCGCACGACGGAACGAAGCTCCGACCAGCCGAGGTGAATGCGGGGGTAGAACGACTCGGCGTAGGACGTGCGAGAGTCGGAGGACGCGCTCTTTTCCTCCGACCCCCGACCCCCGACTCCCGACCCCCGCAGCAACGACATTCCGTGCATCGCGGAAGGCGGCACCACGCCCGCGGCATCCAACACCGTCGGCGCGATATCGATCAACTGCGCCAGTGCCGCGACTCGGCCATGCGAAGTCTCGCGCGGAAGCTTCACGATCAGCGGCACACGCAAATCCTCGCGATAGAGAAAGACGCCGTGCTCCGCCTCGCCGTGATCCATCAGCCCTTCGCCGTGATCGGAAGTGAGGATGATCAGCGCATCGTCGTAGATGCCCCGCTGTTTGAGATGCGCCAGAAGCGATCCGGCGATGGCATCGCTGGCGGCGACATCGGCGTCGTACGTCGGTTGATACGGCGTATGCGGCTCGTAGATGTGAAGGAAGTAGAAGAATGGCTTTCCCTGATGCGCGTCGATCCACCGCTCCGCGATCGCTTCCGTGGTGCGGCCGGAGCGTTGCAGCGCGCCGAGGGGAGCGCCGTCGACGACACCGATCGCGTCGTCGTAGTCGTCGAAACCGGCATTCGCACCGGTAGTCGCACGCAGCACGTACGCCGACACAGCCGCGCCGGTCGCGTATCCGTTATCCTGCAGCAGCGACGCGAGCGTGCGGTGGGCCTTGCCGTCGAAGCGATAGCCGGCGTTGTCCCGCACGCCATGCTCCGGCGGCAAGAGCCCAGTGAGCATCGAAAGATGCGACGGAAGCGTCAGCGGACAGTGCGACCAGGCGTTCTGGTAGATGACCCCGTCGCGCGCCAACGCGTCAATGTTCGGCGTAGCGACGCCGCGATAACCGTACGCGTGGAGATGATCCGCGCGGAGCGTATCGATCGAGATGAGAATGATTGAGGGGCGCTCCGCGCGCCTCCCGCATGCCGCGGAGAGCAGAGCGAACAGCAGCGCAGAAAGAACGAGTACTTTAGGCCGCATTTCTCACACCTTGCCAAAGCGCAAGCCCTTCCAATCGAGCGCCTTCTCCCCCCGTGCTTTTCGGGGGGAGAAGGTGGCGAAGCCGGATGAGGGGGGCGTTACAAGCACGACATCTTCGTTGCAACGCAAAGAGGAGATGCAGTCTGGGCGGCTAATCTTCACGGTTGCGGCTTGATCGCGCTCGATCCTTTCGCCGGCGGCGGCAGCTTCGCAGCCTGCGCGGCCGTCTCGAACGCCTTCGTCCGCCCCAGCACCTCGGCAACCGCAGCGCGGCGATCTTCGACAGCCGCGAGCGCTTGCGTCGTCGGCGCCTCGTCGGATTGCTGCAGCAGACGCTCCATTGCCCGCAGCGATTGCAGAAGGCTGTTCACCGTCTCGCCGTTCGGCGCGGCGGACGGCGGACCTTCATCGTCGTCTTCACTAGGCACACCCGAAAGCTCGCGCGCCTGTTTGCGCAACGCCTTGATGGCGTCACTGGCCGGCTTTGCCGCGCGAAGTTGACCGCGAACCACGCCGATGCGTTCGCTGGCCGCCTGCAGTTGCGCGATGTCGTCGTACATCTCCTTTGACAGCGCGAACTGCTGCTCGAGATCCGCCTGCGATGTCTTGACGCGCGGATCCATCGCCACCGTCAGCGGCTGCGAGAACGTTTTGCCGTTGACGGTCAATCGAACGGTGTAGCCATCGCCCGGAAGCACCCACGGCGAAGTCGGCGCGGGCGCGGTGTCATGCGGAACGGCGGCGATCGGATAGGCGTTGCGTGAGCCCGGCGCGGGCGGGTAGTGCAGATCCCACGTGAAGCGGTGCATGCCCGCCGCGGCGGATGGCGATTGCAGCGGACGGATCCAATACCAGGGGATGTTGCCTTCGTCCTTCGGCGCGGGCGCCGGATCGGTGCTCGCGTAACGGCGGATCACGGCGCCCGACTTGTCCAGAATCTCCAGCGTCACCGGGCCGGCCGCGGCAGACGGCAGGTAGTAATCAATGATGGCGCCGTCCGGCGGGTTCTGCCCCATCGGCTCGTCGGGCGGCAGCGGCGTGTCGGTGTACTTGTTCCAACGCGTTCGAATCGCGTGCTGCGGTTTGAAGAGCGTCGCGTCGGATAAGCGCGCGTTCATCTGCCGGAACGGCTCGATGTCGTCGAGGATCCAGATGCCGCGTCCATGCGTGCCGGCGATGACGTCATCGTCATGAACGACGAGATCGCGGATCGACGACGGCGGCATGTTCTGGCGCAGCGACTGCCATGAATCGCCGTCGTTGACCGAGACCCAGACCTGCGTCTCGCTTCCGGCAAAGAGCAGACCGCGGTGTTTCGGATCTTCGCGCACGACGTTGATCGTCGCGCCGTCCGCGATGCCGCTGACGATGTGCTGCCACGTCTTGCCGCCGTCGCGCGTCCGGTAAATGTGCGGATGAAGCTCGTCGAGACGGATCGTGTTGATCGCGGCGTACGCTTCGTTCGCGTCGCTGTGCGACGCCTCGAGGATCGATACCTTTGCCCACGGCTTGAGCTCCGACGGCGTCACGTCCGTCCACGTTTTTCCGCTGTCGCGCGTGACGTGAATCAGGCCGTCGTCGGTGCCCGCCCACAGCGTGTTGATGTCGAGCGGCGACGGCGCGAGCGCATAGACCACGCCGCGCTGCGTCACTTTCGTCTGCGGCGTATTCGCATAACCGCGCGCGCTTTCCGGCAAGGTCCACGTCTTGCGCGAAAGGTCCGGACTGATCTCCGTCCAACTCTCGCCGCCGTTGGTCGTTTTCCAGACCGTGTTCGACGCAAAGAAGAGCGCGTGCGGATCGGCAAGTGAGAAGACAACCGGCGCCGTACGCACGGTTCGGTAGCCGCCTTTGCGAAGCGGCTTCGGCGTGATGTCTTTCACCTGGCCGGTGCGCCGGTCCGTGCGTGAGATCTTGCCGCCGTAGATGATGTTCGGATCGAGCGGATCGGGGACCGCGTAGCCGTACTCTTCGACGCCCACCGGATGCCACTCGCGGAACGTGATCGCGCCATCGTCCCCGCGGCTTGCCACGCACGCCGAGCCGCTTTCCTGCTGCCCGCCGCACACGTGATAGGGGAAGGCGTTGTCGGCGTTGACGTGAAACATCTGCGCGGTCGGCTGGTTGTACCAGGAGCTCCATGACTCGCCGCCGTTGACGGTGACGATCGCTCCCTGATCCGAGGCGATGAGGATCGTCTTCGAATCATTCGGGTTGATCCAGACGCGGTGGTAGTCGTCGCCGCCGGGCGCGCCGCGGAACGAAGCGAAGGTCTTGCCGCCGTCGGTTGACTTCCACGTCACGACATTGGCGACGTAAACGATGTCGGCGTTTTTCGGATCGCTGCGCACTTCGTTGAAATCGCCGGGGCGTCCCCAGATGCGCTCGTCTGTGTTTGCACGCGTCCACGTCGCGCCGCCGTCATTCGAACGATAGAGGCCGCCCGACTTCGCATCGACACCGCAGATGACGTAGAGCCGCTTCGGATCGGACTTCGACACTTCGATCCCGACGCGTCCCATCACCTTCGACTCGGGCAGGCCACTCTTCAACTCGCTCCACGTCGTCCCGCCGTCGGTCGACTTGAACAAGCCGGTCGCCGGACCGTCGAGATAGGCGTTCTCCCACGGACCTTGCTGCGCCTGCCAGAGCGCGGCGTAGACGGTCTGCGCGTTCGACGGATCGAGGATGACGTCGATGCCGCCGGTGAATTCGTTTTTGTAGAGGACTTTCTGAAACGACTTGCCGCCGTCGGTCGAGCGGAAGATGCCGCGCTCCTCATTCGGACCGTACGGATGCCCGAGTACGGCCACGAAGAGCCGGTTCGGATCTGCGGGATCGATGACGATCTGCGGAATCTGCTGCGCGTCGCGGAGCCCGAGGTGTGTCCATGTTTTGCCGGCGTCGGAAGAACGGTACATGCCGTCGCCGGTGGCGAGATCGGGTCGCTGCAAGCCTTCGCCGCTGCCTGCGTAGACGACGTTCGGATCGGACGGCGCCACTGCCAGCGCGCCGATCGAGCCGGAAGGCTGATCATCGAAGAGAGGCGTCCAGATGCGGCCGTAGTCGTTCGTCCGCCAGACCCCGCCGTTGTTGACGCCGATATAGAACACGTTCGGCTGCTGCGGCACACCAACCGCCGCGACGGTGCGCCCCCCGCGGAACGGCCCGATCATGCGCCAGCGTATGTCGCCATACATTCCGGGATCGATCTTCGCGGCGAGAGGGAGAGCGAGCGAGAGGACAACGAGAGCGGCACGAATCGTTTTCTGCATGGCCGGATATTGTAGTTGCAGGTTTCGGTTGGCGAGGCGGCAGCGAAAGCGCGCTCAATGTTGTCAACGTTGATTGTCGTGGTCACGCGAAGACGCGAAGACGCGAAGACGCGAAGACGCGAAGGGGTTTGACGGTTCTCCTTCGCGTCTTCGCGCCTTCGCGTGAGAAACCCCGCTGCGGTACGATCTGACATTCATGTCCGACGACACACCCAAAGCCCAGCGCTTCGACCTTCTTTCCAACAGCGAGAGCGGTCTCAGTTACGTTCGCGAGAAGCGCGGCGGAACGATGCGCGTGCTCACCGAGAGCGAGCTTGCGGACTTCAACGATCCGCCGCCCTGCCCGCAATGTGCCGAGCAGTTCGGATGCGAGCATTTCAACTGCGCCGGCGAAGAGATGCTGGATGACGACGCCATCGTCGCCCACGCTCCGCCGGAGTGGCTTGCCTTCGCCAAATCCGCTGGCATCAGCCTGCAGGACCTCGAGCGCCTCAAGCTGATTCGCGAGCACGAGGGCGAGTATCGCGTTGTCGAAGAAGCCGTAACCGACATGCGGACGCTCGAGATCGTGCTGCTGCTGAACGGGGAGTGAGGCGGGGGTGTCGGTCGTCGGGAGTCGGGTGTCGGAGATTGAAGCGACGATTCCATTGCCTGCTCCGACTCCCGACCCCCGAAACCCGACACCCCATCTTTTCGGCATGCTGCCCGTCGATCTCGCCGCGCATCTTCGTGCCAGTGGCGTGATCGTTCGCGACGCCGAGGCGAGGCGCGTGCTCGCGCATGCGATCGCGCACGGACGAGAAGGCTTTCCGTCAGCACGGCCCGTTCCGCGCGCCGTCGAAGAAGCGGTCGAGCGGATGACGACACGCAGCCGCCTCGAGATCATCGAGCGGGCAACAGACACGAATGACGGCTTCGTCAAATACCTCTTCCGTCTGCACGATGGTGCGCTCGCCGAGGCGGTGAGGATTCCGCTGGAGGTGCCGGGACGATTTACGGTGTGCATCTCCAGTCAGGCCGGCTGTGCGATGGGATGCACCTTCTGTGCGACGGGACGCATGGGATTGATCCGCAACCTCGAGCCGTGGGAGATCGTCGCGCAATGGATCGCCGTGCGCGACGAAGCAGATGGCATCGTCACCGGCGCGCTCTTCCAGGGACAGGGCGAGCCGTTGCACAACTACGCGTCCGTCATCCGCGCGGCGGAGATCCTCTCGCATCCTTGCGGCGGCCGCATCGCCGCGAAGAACATCACGATCTCCACAGTCGGCCTCGTTCCGCAGATCCTCCGCTTCACCCGCGAGCGTCACCCTTACCGCCTGATCATCTCCCTCACCTCGGCCATCGACACCCGGCGCAGGATGTTGCTCCCCTCCGCGGCGGCCTGGCCAGTGCGTGAGCTCGCCGATGCCATGCGCGCCTATCAATCATCGAGCAATTCGCGCGTAACGATCGCCTGGGTCGTCCTCGGCGGCATCAACACCGGCAACGATGAAGTCGAAGCGTTCTGCGCGCTCTTCGGCGATATGCCGATCCGCCTCAACTTGATCGACGTCAACGACGCCCGCCCCGATGGTTTTCACCGCGCCTCAGACGAAGAGTTAGCGACATTTCGCGATGCGCTCCGCTCCCTCGGCGCCCCAGTCGTTCGCCGCTACTCCGGCGGCGCCGCGAGACATGCCGCCTGCGGGATGCTCGCTGCGATGAGGAGCGAGATTGATCCGCAGATGACGCAGATGAACACAGATTGATTCATCTATCTGCTATCTGCGTCCATCTGCGTCATCTGCGGATCGGATCCACTCCCTCAACTCCCGATACAGCGCAGCCAGATCCTCCGGCCGATAGTTCGCATTCAGCCCGCTCGGATTCGGCAGAATCCAGATGCGCGTGTTCCCGATCGTCTCGTCCTGCAACCCGCTCTTCGCTTGCGGACGTGCAAACCCCGTTCGATACGCACCGATGCCGACGATTGCGAGCACCCGCGGCCAGTAGCGCCCCACTTTGCGCGCAAGAGTCTTCGCGCCGTCAACCAACTCCTCAGCGCTCAACTCCGCCGCCGCAGCCGTTGCGCGCGCCACGACGTTCGTGATTCCCGCGCCGTGCTGCAGCAACTCGCGTTGTTCCGACGGATGAAAGAGCCGCGGCGTGAACCCCGACCGATAAAGCGTCGGCCAGAATCGATTACCCGGCCGTCCGAAATGCTGCTGCACCGCCGCCGTGTAGAGCCCGGGATTGATGCCGCAAAACAGCACGTCGAGATCGCGCGCGATCACATCAGGCAGCGTCGTGCCGGCTGCTGCAAGGAGCTGTTCCTTTGTCGGTTTTGTGGTGCCTCGTGGTGAGAGTAGAGCCATCGAATACGCAGCGTAGCCTAGTTGCGCGGTGTCATCCTGAGTCGCCGGAGCCGCGCCTTCACGCTGCACTGACAACTGGCAGGCATTGCGGCGGAGGACGATCGAAGGATCTCAAATTACGATGCGCATGCCATGTGCGCGGCAACTTGAGATCCTTCGCCGTCCTGCGGCGCCGTCCCGCCCTGCGTGAGGGCGCGAGTCGCGCGGGCGCCTCCGGCAGGCTCAGGATGACACGATGGATGTCATCCGGATGACAGCCGTTAGCGCTTCCCAATCGTCATCGCCAGATACTCGCGGATGTGCGCGTGTGTCGCCGGATCGGACCAGATCGCGTCGATCTCGTCGGCGGACGCGGTAGCGATATTCGCTGCATCGCGAAGGTACGGTTCGCGAAGCTGGCGCTTCGTCAATCGGAACGTGTGCCGCGGAATCGACTTCAATTGCTCGGCGATGATTTGCGCGCGGACTGGAAGCTGCTCGGCGGAGATCACCTCATCGACGATGCCGATGCCACGTCCCGTCTCCGCGTCCATCGTCCGCCCGAAATAGACCATCGGCTGCAGGTGCT
>DATLVW010000426.1:0-5668 GCA_035577085.1 Thermoanaerobaculia bacterium | reverse complement strand
GCGCTGCACGAGATCGATGAGCAGCTCGCCAGCGGTGGCGATCAGCTTTGGTTGCTCGATGCTGGCGAGTACGGAGCTGTCGAGTGTGTTCTCGCGCGCCGCGCTCTCGATCGACTCACGTGACAGTACGCCGGCGAATCTCCCCTCGGCATCCACGACCGGATAGATACGGTGATGCATTCCCGCGACGCCGCGCGCCGCATCGCGCAGCGTCACGTCCGCGGAGACGGTCGTGGGATTCGCCTGCATCGCTTCGGACACGCGCACGTTGGCGAGCGGATCGGAAGACTCCTTCGCTTCGATGTAGCCCTCGTCGATCATCTGCTGCTCGACCATGCTGTTCCGGGAGATGCGGCGCGAAACCATCACGGATAGCGAGACCGCGAGCATGAGTGGAATCATCAGCTCGTAGTCTCGCGTGAGCTCGACGACGATCAGCACCGCGGAGATCGGACTACGCAGCAAGCCGGCGAAGAAGGAGCCCATGCCGAGGAGGGCATAGGCGCGTGGATCGATTCCGGCGCCGGGGAAGACCTTCTGCGCCAGATGACCGATGGCCGCGCCGAGCGCAGCGCCCATGAACAACGATGGCGCGAAGGTTCCGCCGAGGACTCCCGCGCTGATGGCGATGATGAAGGCGATCGTCTTCGCGCCGAATGCGAGCGCAGTCTGTTCCGCCGTTCCGCCGCCATGAAGCCATAAGGAAACCGAGTCGTAGCCGACGCCAAGGATCGAGGGAGCGAGAAGACCGAGGGCGCCGATCGACATTCCGGCGATCGCGGCGCGAAGAGGCATCGATGGCATCGCCCGCGCCCCTAGCCGCTTGAGCCGGTGCGTGAGCGTGATCGCGTAACCGGAGACGACACCTGCGAGAATGCCGATGAGAGCGAAGCCGAGCAGCTCGCGCGCATCGCCCCAGTTCGCGAACGGAGCGGCGAGAATCGGCTGCCCGCCGAGGAGCGAGCGCTCCACGACTGCGGCCGAAACCGCTCCGACGATCACGCCGCCGAGGAGATCTCGCTCCGCGGAACCGAAGACTTCTTCGAGCGCGAAGACCACTCCGGTGATCGGCGTGTTGAAAATCGCGGCGATGCCGGCAGCGACGCCAACCGGGATCATGCCGCGCACGAGACGCCGCGGCAGCCGCAAAATGCGAGCAATGGCGGCGGAAGTGCCACTGGTGATCACGACGATCGGCCCTTCCGGCCCGAGCGGCGCGCCCGCGCCGAGCGAGAGCGGCGTCGCGATAAACGTCGCCACAATACTGCGCCACCCAAGCGCCTCGGGATTCCTGTTGTAGGCGATCCGGACGCGAGCCAGATTCGCGCCGACGGCGCGCGGCGCAAGACGGCGGATGCACCAGGCCAGCAGCGCGAAGACGAGCGCAGGCGTGATCACGATGAGCACCGAGCGCCACGGCTCGCTCGTGTTGAGCGCCCTGCCAATCAATAGAGCGCGCGCGGCTTCGACGAATCGGTGAAAGAGCACAGCCAGGATGCCGCAAAGGGCGCCGATGAGAACGATGGTCAGCAGCAGAAACCGCTTCGCAATGCGCCGTACACGTTCCGACTGGCGATCGAACCAGTTTTCGGAAAGTGTTTCGGCTGGGAGATCAGACGGCATGGATGGATTCGGTTTCGTCGAACGTGCCACATGCGCGGAATTCACATCAAATTGCCACGGGCGCGCCTGGGCATCTGATTTGATTGTCGCATTGGAGGAGGTTCAAATGGATACGAAACAGGTTGGAGAAAAGCTGGTCGCTCTTTGCCGCGAGGGCCGCAACCTCGACGCGGTGAACACGCTCTACAGCCCCGACATCGTCAGCGTGGAGGCGATGCAGACTGGGCCGATGCCGGCCGAGCAGCGCGGGATTGAGGCGATCCGTGGCAAGAATAAGTGGTGGATCGACAACCACGAGGTTCACTCGGCGTCCACTGACGGACCGTACCCGAACGGCGACCGCTTCACGGTCAAGTACCACTACGAGATCACCCCGAAGACCGGTCCGGCCAGCGGCCAGCGGATCGCGATGGACGAGGTCGCGCTCTACACGGTCGCCAACGGAAAGATCGTGAAGGAAGAGTTCTTCTACGCGATGTAGGGCGGCAGAAAAAATCACCACCGAGACACTGAGGACACAGAGTTGACACTGTAACTCTGCGACCTCTGTGTCTCTGTGGTGAAGCCGTTTTTCGCTAAATCCTCGCGTTCCGCAACCGCAGCGCATTCGTAATCACCGACACGGAGCTGAAGCTCATCGCCGCCGCGGCGATCATCGGGCTGAGCAGGATGCCGAAGAACGGATATAACACGCCGGCCGCAACCGGCACGCCGATGGCGTTGTAGACGAATGCGAAGAAGAGGTTCTGCCTGATGTTGCGCATCGTTGCGTTGCTGAGGCGCAGCGCGCGAACGATGCCGCGAAGATCGCCGCTCACGAGCGTTACGCCCGCGCTCTCCATCGCCACGTCCGTTCCTGTTCCCATGGCGATGCCGACCGCGGCCTGCGCCAGCGCGGGAGCGTCGTTGATACCGTCGCCAGCCATCGCCACGATGCGTCCTTCCCGCTGCAGCCGCTTCACCGCCTCCGCCTTCTGATCCGGCAACACCTCGGCGATCACTTCGTCGATGCCGAGCTTCGCCGCGACCGCGCGGGCCGTCGTCTTGTTGTCGCCGGTGAGCATCACGATGCGCAGCCCCTCGGCATGCAGTGCTTTGATCGCTTCGTGCGTGGTCTCTTTCATCGGATCAGCGACTCCGATGAGTCCCGCGATTGCGCCGTCGACGACGACGAACATCACCGTCTGGCCGTCGACGCGCAACGACTCGGCGCGATCGGCGAGCGTCGCGGCATCGACGCCTAGCTGCTCCAAGAGCGCACGATTGCCGAGGGCCACGCGCTTTCCGCCGGCCAAACCTCGGACACCCTTTCCGCTGATCGATTCGACCTCCGTCGCCGCGGTCACCTTCGCGCCTCGGCGTTCCGCTGCGGTCACGATCGCCGCCGCCAGCGGATGTTCGCTGGCGCGCTCGACGCTCGCGCCGAGGCGAAGCAGATCGTTCTCGTCGAAACCGGTTGTAGCGATGACCGTGACCACCTCCGGCTTGCCGGCCGTCAGTGTTCCAGTCTTGTCGATGACGAGCGTGTCGACCGTGCGCAGCACCTCGATCGCCTCGGCGTCGCGGAACAGCACGCCTGCCGTCGCCCCTTTTCCCACAGCCACCATGATCGACATCGGTGTGGCCAGCCCGAGGGCGCAGGGGCAGGCGATGATCAGCACCGCGACGGCGTTGACGAGCGCGTAGACGAGCCGCGGGTTCGGCCCGGCGATCGCCCACACGACGAATGTCATGATCGCGATGCCGATCACGGCCGGGACAAACCATCCAGACACCTGATCGGCGAGCCTCTGAATCGGCGCGCGGCTCCGTTGCGCCTGCGCCACCATGTTTACGATCCGCGAAAGAAGCGTGTCCGCACCGACGTGTTCCGCGCGCATGACGAGCGATCCGGTGCCGTTCACCGTCGCGCCGATCACGGTATCGCCCGCCCTTTTCGCCACAGGCAACGGTTCGCCCGAGACCATCGATTCGTCGATGTTGCTCGATCCTTCGACGACGACACCGTCGACCGGCACCTTCTCGCCCGGCCGCACCCGCAGCAGATCGCCGGCGACCACCTGGTCGAGGGCGACATCGTGCTCGGTTCCATCCGCATCGATCCGCCGCGCCGTCGTGGGCGCGAGCCCGAGGAGAGCGCGAATCGCAACGCCGGTGCGGCTTCGCGCGCGAAGTTCCATCACCTGGCCGAGGAGGACGAGGGCGACGATCGCGGCAGCGGCTTCGTAGTAGACGCCGACGTTGCCGGCATGATCGCGCAGTCCGCTCGGAAAGAGGTTCGGCAGCAGCGTCGCGAAAAGGCTGTAAAGGAACGCCACCGTCACGCCGAGGCCGATCAACGTGAACATGTTGAGATGGCGCGAGACGAGCGAGCTCCAGGCGCGCTCGAAAAACGGCCAGCCGCACCAGAGCACGACCGGAGCGGCCAACACGAGCTCGATCCAGGAAGCCCACGGCATCAACGCGTGCGGGAACATGCCGCCCCCCGGCAGATGCCGCAGCATGGCGAAGGCGACGAGCGGCGCGGTGAGCGCAACGCTGATCCAGAATCGCCGCGTCATGTCGCGCAGCTCGGGATTGTCTTCCTCGGCCTGCACCGTGCGGGGCTCGAGGGCCATCCCGCAGATCGGGCAACTCCCCGGCGCATCGCGCACAACCTCGGGATGCATGGGACAGGTCCACTCAACCTTCGCCGCCGGCGCGGAAACCATTTCCGGCTCCAGCGCCATCCCGCACTTCGGGCACGCCCCGGGATGATCCTGCCGCACCTCGGGATCCATCGGGCAGACGTAGTTTGCCGCTGTGGCCGCAACAATCGGCTCCGCATCGCCCGCGTACGCCGCAGGATTCGCGTCAAACTTCTTTTTGCAATGGAGCCCGCAGAAGTAAATCGTCTGCCCGCGGTAAGTCGAGGAGCCGGCGGCACGCGCAGGATCGACGGTCATGCCGCAAACAGGATCGAGATGGTCGGTGGTCATTGGTTGTTGGGCGGACTCTACCCGACCGGTCAAGCAAAGGGGGGACCGGTCACGCGGAGACGCGGAGGCGCGGAGAGAAGCACTGGTTTCCCCCGCGTTCTCCGCGTCTCCGCGTGAACCGATTCTAAGAAACGAGCTGGCCCGTTTCAGCGCACTCGCCCGCCCCGAAAGAACCGGATCGACTTGTAGTGGATGTCGAAGTAGTTTGCCGCGGCGCGGAGCGCGCTGGCCACCACCCATTCTTCGCGCGCGACGATTCCCTCCAGTGGCTGCCGCATGTGCGGCGGAAGTTTGAACCGGCACCGCCGGCAGAGCGCATTCCCCTCGGTTTTTTCCAGACTGCAGCGTGGACAGCTTCTTCGTTTCGCAAGCTTCGCGATCTGTTGCCCCGACATCATCGCAACCCCTCCCTCCCGAAATGCGTGCAAAGACAAAAAGGCCGGGGAGCACCCGGCCTTTCGTACTGCACATGTTGCTGTGCAGCGAATAGTAGCGGCCTCTTGTGTTGAATGCAACATCCGAGGTTGGCGATCGATCGCCCGCGGATCAGCGGGCGTCGAGAAAGCGCGTCACCTCGCGCACGAGAATCTCCTGTTCGCAGGACGTAGCGAGATGGCCGCAGTCGCCGGTGAGTGTGAGCAGGGGAGACTTCGTGATGCGCGCCAGCTCGCGTGCCGGCGCCGGATTCACCATCTGATCCTGCAGCGAGACAACGATGAACATCTTCGCGTGGATCTTGTCTGGCGGCCCGATGTCGATCCCGATCATCGCCCGCAGCAGCGTGGCGTAATCGAAGGGATCGAGTTTCTGCAGCGCCTGCTCGTGCGACTGCATCACTTTGTCGACGTCCTCCAGATGGCTGGCGATCCAGGCGGGCGTGTGCAGGTGCATTTCATTGATGTCGGCCGCGGCCTTCAATCCCTCCGGCTTGTCGATCAGCGCGAGCTCTGTTTTCCAGAGCAGCAGGTCGTACGCCGTCTGCTTCGGCGTTCCGACGATCGAGATGACTTTGTCCATGAAGTCGGGAAACGTGACCGCCCACTGCAGCGCCTGCATCCCTCCCATCG
>DATLVW010000425.1:0-18313 GCA_035577085.1 Thermoanaerobaculia bacterium | reverse complement strand
TCGGAACGCCCTTCGACCATTCTCCGATCGAGCGGGACGAGCAGACGGTCATGCGTCGATTCGTGCGTCCGGGCGATACCGTCTTCGACGTCGGCGCAAACTACGGAGTGCATACCGCGCTCCTCGCAGAACTGGCGGGTTCCCGCGGTCATGTCTTTGCCTTCGAGCCGAACCCGGAACTGATCACGGGCCTGGCGCGCATCGTCGAGAGGTTGGGGAACGCCACACTCAGCCGTTACGCGTTGTCAGACGAGGACACAAAGGCGGTCTTCTTCGTTCCGCCGGACCGCACGATGAGCAGCCTTGCGGATTGGACGAGCCTGGAGAGGATGCCCTCGCAACGTCAGCAGGCGGCCCTCGGCAAGACCAGTACGATCACCGTGCAGCAACAGCGCATCGACGACCTCGTGAGCAAGGGCGAGCTTCCCGTGCCGAACTTCATCAAGTGCGATGTGGAAGGGGCGGAGTTGAAGGTCTTTCGCGGCGGGAAGGAGACTCTGGATCGCGTCGAGGCGCCGGTCGTTCTCTTCGAAGCCGGGCCGGAGAGCGCGCATGGTTTCGGCTTCGGGATGACCGATGCCGCTGACTTCCTTGTCGGTTTGCAGCGGCCTGGCTACCAGCTCTTCGAAGTGCAAGCGGGGGGCATGCTGCGACCAGTCAGTTCCGCCGAGCTGAAAAAGCAAAACCAGAACGTGCTGGCAGTGCCGCACAACGAACATGCTCGATGTCCCGAGCTCGCTTCCCATGGGTGATCCTCAACCTTTTGAGCAGCTCGCGTTCGGCGACGGCGATCTTCTCGCCGACACTGGTCCGGGCGCGCCGTATCCAACGCCACGCAATGGTCCAGGCCTGACCTCACGCGTCGTGCGAGGCAGCTTCTGGAACTTCGGCGGCCAGGGCGTGACCATGCTGGCGACGCTCGTGGCGACTCCGTTCACCATCCGCCTCCTCGGCGCGCAGAGCTACGGCGTCCTCACGCTCGTTCATGTCCTGATCGGCTATCTCGGTTTTGGCGACCTGGGGATGGGAACGGCGTCGACGCGATTTGGTTCCCACGCATACGCCGCCGGCGACGATCGCGGCGAGGCGACCGCGATCTGGACGGCGCTCGCCCTCGCGGTGGTCCCGGCAACGACGTTGGCTATCCTGCTGGTGCTTGGTGCGCCATTGCTCGTCGAACATGGTCTGCACCTTCCTCTGTCGTTGCGACCGGTCGCGGTTGTGGCCATCCGTCTGGCCGCGGTCGGATTTTTCGCCCGGGCCGTGGCGGGAGTCTTCAACACACCTGCATTCGTGCGGCTGCGCATGGATCTCGTGGCTCTCATCAGCACCGGCACCGCTGCCGGACAGATCCTGCTCATTCCCGTCGTTCTGCTGCTGGGCGGCGGGCTGACCTCCGCCGTGATGGTGGTTGCAGGCGCCGCCATCGCAACCGCGCTGCTGTACGCGATCGCCGGACTGAAGTTATTGCCCAGCCTGCGGCATCCTCACGTCGACCGCGCTCTCCTGAAACCGCTGGCCCGATTCGGCGGCGCGCTGGTCGTTTCCTCGATGACCGCCACGCTGCTGGCGAGCTCCGAGAAAGTGCTGCTCCCGCGCTTTGCGTCATTACAGGCGCTGGCGTTCTACTCGGTCGCGTTCACTCTGGCCTACCTGCCGACGCAGTTGCCGTCGACGATCGTCCAATCACTCGTACCCGCCTTCTCGCAGCTCCAGATGCGGCCCGGCCGCGAGGAAATGCAGTTGCTTTACCGGCGCGCGCTCCACGGCATGCTGTTCTGGGCCGTGCCGGCGGCGATGTTCGTCTGCGCGGTGGCACAGCCGTTCTTCACCATCTGGGCCGGCGCGGAGTTCGGGCGCGAGAGCACATTGCCGCTGTACCTGCTCATGGGCGGCATCGTCGCCGAGATCATGACGTACGTTCCCTACGCGTTGCTGATCGCTCTTGGGCGCACCGACATCGTCGCCCGCCTCAATTTGTCGCTGGTGATCCCCTACGTAATCCTTTCCGCCGTCCTGATCCAGCAGTTCGGCGCGGTCGGAGCAGCGATCGCATGGAGTCTTCGTACGCTGACCGGCGCTGTCGCAGTTGCATACTTCGCCCAACGCACGTCCGGCTTTGCGTACGCACCGTGGCCGGACAACAAACGGGCGTATCTCGCCGCAGCGGCGGTCCTGCTGCTGCCCGTTCCGATCGTCACAATACTCACGACGTCCGCAATGGTGCGCGCCGTCGTTGCTGCTGCGGCAGTAGCCGCATATGCCCTCCTGATCCTGACGCGCGTCCTCACGGATGACGAGCGGAAGGCTTTCCAGCGATTGCTGCCCATTCCGCGGCAACGCAGAGATTCAACCGATGTCTGACAGCTTGTTACCATCCGACCGCACTCGTGGCACAAAGGCGCATCCGTGAAAACCGTCTCGATCATCATTCCGACATACAACTACGGCCGGTTCCTGCGCGATGCAATCGATAGCGCCCTCGCGCAAACGTATCGTCCGCTGGAGATCATCGTCGTCGATGACGGCTCGACGGACGACACGCCGCAGATCCTGGCTGAGTACGGCGAGCGCATCCGGGTCATTCACCAGGACAACGGCGGAGTCGGCGCGGCGCGAAATACGGGCATTGCGGCGGCGAAGGGCGACTATCTGTCCTTTCTCGACTCCGACGACATCATGAAGCCGCAATTGCTCGAGCACGAAATCGCGCGTTTCATCGCCGATCCCGACCTCGGTCTGGTTCACTGCGCTGTCGAACAAGTCGACCGCGACGGGAAACTGCTTTTCGTATCGCAGAACGGCATGGAAGGGTGGGTAGCGACGGAGTTATTGCGCCTCGACCGCGAAGTCATCACAGCGCCCGGCAGCAGCATCATGGTGCCGAAACGGGTGGCCCAGGAGATCGGCGGGTACGACAAAACGCTGCAACCCTCGGAGGATTGGGACTTCTGTTATCGACTCGCCGTTCGTTACCGCATCGGGTACGTGCGCGAACCACTGCTCAAGTATCGCCTGCACGGAGGCGGCATTCATCTGAACGTGGCACAAATGGAGATCTCAATGCTGCGCGCGCTCGATAGGGCGTTTCAGAATCCGGCAGTACGGTCGCTTCGCAACCATTCGTACGGCCGCATCCATCGTGTGCTGGCCGGCTGCTATTTTCAGTTGCATCAGCCGCGGCGGTTCTTCAGGCACATGATCAAGAGCCTTCGCTACGACCTCCGCAACCTCGGCTACTTCGCCGCATATCCGATGCGAGTCGTGGCAAGGGCGTTTGCGCGCTGAGGCCTTAATGGACAAAAGACATCGGCGAAGGGAGTCGCTAAGGGCATATTCTCTTGACGTGAGCATTCACGATCAGGCCCGAAAAACCGCCTAAGTTGTTCACGTTAATTTCCAACACGTGCGAAGTTAGTGTGAGTGGGTTAACGGCAAACGGAACTGCCGCCGTGTTGAAACAGTTCGTGCAAGCCGTTCCAATGTGTACGCCGTCCAGCATTGCCCCGGCGTCGTTGTCGGCCGCGAATGTTCCACTCAACTCGAGGTGACCCATGGCGCAAGGCGTCGGTGTGAATGAGACTACATACTTGTAAACCCCTGGAGGAACGTTTCCGGAAGGCGTCGGCGAAGCCACCGGCTGAATCCATTGCGCGGGCGGCATGTTAACAGTCCATGCGGTTGACGGCGGCGTAACGTAGGCATTGCCGCCATTAACTGTCCATAATGGATCTATGACGGTGCCCTGACCAGTACTGAGATCCAGATTGAACCCACAACAGTGAGGCGTTTGTGCATTGACGAACGTACAAGTGACGTGCGGCTCGTTCAAGTCGATAGTCACCGTGTTGTCACCGGGTTGAAACCCGGGATTGCCGTTAGCACCAACAATCGTCACGAGGCTGGTCGTGGCGTTACAACTAATATTCGTCAGCAGCCATCCAGCAGGTACATTCTCAGTGAATGCGTTGTAGTGGTCTTGGCCGGCGTTCACTAACATCGTGTGGCATTGCGTATCATTCAGCGTAAACGGACCGAACGGCGAACCGAGACCGCCATTAGTCGTAGTGAACTGAAATCCTGCGCCGCCGCCTGGCTGAGTTTGTTTACAGATGGTGATGGTCGGCGTACTAGTGATGGCTGACGTACAAGCCCCCAGAAGAGCGACGAGTGGGGAGAAGATTACTGAGAATACCCTTGATCTGTTCATTAGCGTGCCTGCTTTCAGACTGGAAGGAATGCGGAATCCCGGTTCGCCCCGCAGCGATCCAGGCTGCGCCGAGTCTTCGTTGCGCAATTGAGCACATTTCAGTTCACTCTTGTTTCGCCATGGGGGTGTTCAAGGAGAAAGGGGCAATATGGGAAGCATGCGAAGATATAAGGAGAGCCTACACCTAAATCCAACCACGAGCAATAATTAGGTATTGGAGTCTCTGTGAACTGCTTCCGCACGAGCCGAAGAGTCGTGGGAACGCTCCCGCTGTCGTCGAGGCGCGCAGGTGTTCGACCTCAGCATCGCCGTGCACCGACATCGCGTGCGCGAGGGTAGTTTGTGGATCGCGGCGATGATCTCGCGGAGGGTCGTTTGCGCGCGTCAGCAATCGCCGGCCCCGATCGCTTGCTGGGCGTCGGGCATCTTCTGCGAGATGTCCGGCGATTGCGCCAGCACGCTGGCAGCAAGGAGAAGATGGAGCGGCGGGCGCATTGGCAGGAGCTTCTACCCTCACCTGCGGCTTGGCGATTCGGCTCCTCCAGGATTCCGCGGCAAGCTGACGTCTCGAGGGTGAGATTACAGGCTCCTGGGCCGAATTCGACATGAGCGGTGGATGCGCCGACTACAAAGGCTGGTATCCGACGCTCATGTCTCTCGGGAAAAAGCCGGGTCACCTGTCGAGTAGCGGCGGGTACATCTTCTATCTTTGGGGCTGTCAGACAGGAGGAACCCCGTCGCCGGGACGTCAATACTCGTCACGCACGTTCGACCCCAAGCCGCCAGAGAGCGGTACGGCACTGAGTCATGGGGGGCAACGAGTCGTCGAACGCACCATCCCTCGTATCAATTGTCCCTTACCCATTGCTGAAACATCAGCACACCCCACAAGTAGAACTTCCACTGATCTTTGCCGTCGAGGTGATCCTTCCATCGCGCCTGCACCATCGCCGTGTCGAGGAATCCCTGCGCGCGCATCGTGGAAGGATCGAGGAGCGATTCCGCCCAGTCGCGCAGGCGGCCTCGGAGCAGCGACTCGAGCGGAATACCGAATCCCATCTTGGGACGGTCGATCAACTCCTTCGGCACGTAGCGATCGAGAACGCGGCGCAGCACACGTTTCCCAACTCCGTTTTGCACCTTCATCGACAGCGGTAGCGTCCATGCAAACTCGACGAGTCGATAGTCGAGGAGCGGTTCGCGCGACTCCAGCGACACCGCCATGCTGGCCCGGTCCACCTTTGTCAGGATGTCGTCCGGCAGATACGAGATCTGGTCGAAATACATCATGCGCTCCACCGGATCCTTGATTGGTAAACGTGCCGCCTGCGCAGTCACCGGAGCCTCGGCGTCACCAGCCTGAAGAACAAGATTCGACCAATGGGAGACCAGCTCGAAATACATCGCATCGAGATCGTTCGCGGCGATGACGCGCGCAACCTTGTGAATACGATGCCCGGGATTCGCCTGACGAAGCGACGATGGCAACAACGGCCGTCCGAGGGAGAGAAGGCGATCCCACCCGCGCGGAGACAACGAAGCGAGCGCCCGGCCGATCGCGGGACGCGTCCAAGCCGGTAAGGCTGCCAAACGCTGAAACAGCCGCTGGCCGATGAAGTAGCGGTTGTAGCCTCCGAACAATTCGTCGCCGCCGTCGCCGGAGAGGCTCACCGTAACGTGCCTCCTGGCCAGCATCGCCACGAGATGGGTCGGGATCTGCGAGGAATCGGCAAACGGCTCGTCGTACATGGCCGTCAGTTTCGGAATGACGTTCACGACGTCGTCCGGCGTCATGTAAAGCTCGGTGTGGTTCGTGCCGAGGTGGCGGGCGATGGCCGCAGCGTAGGGAGCCTCGTCGTAGTCGGTCTCCGTGAATCCGATCGTGAACGTCCGAACGGGCGTGGAGCTCTCCGCCTGCATCAGGGCCGTAACGAGCGAGGAATCGATGCCGCCGGAGAGGAACGTGCCTAGCGGGACGTCCGCAATCATCCGTATCCGCACCGCGTCGCGAAGCAACTCTTCGGCTGCACGCGATGCGTCTTCTTCCGATCCCTGAAAACGATGCTCCATTCCGCGGGCCGCCGCGTCTGCCGCCGACCAGTAGGTCGTTGTCTCCATCTCCCTCGTGGCCGGATCGAACGTGAGGATCGTGCCCGGCATCAGCTTTCGGATGCCTTCGTAGATGCTGTAGGGGGCCGGGACGTAGAGGAAGCGAAAGTAGAGTCCGAGCGCCCCGCGGTCGATCGTCCCGTCAAAGTCCGGATGCCGCCGCAGCGCTTTCAGCTCCGATCCGTAGAGGAACGTCCGCCCCGCAACACCGTAATAGAGCGGCTTCACGCCCATCCGGTCGCGCATCAGGTAGAGCCGGCGCAGCTTGCGATCCCACAGGGCGATGGCAAACATGCCGTTGAATCGCGGCACCGACGCGTCCACACCCCACTCCTCGAACGCAGCCAGCATCACCTCGGTATCCGAATGCCCACGGAACACCGGCGCCAGGCCGGCCTCACGAAGCTCGGTCCGAAGCGCCTCAAAGTTGTATATCTCGCCGTTGAACGTCACGACGTACCGGCCCGAGGCCGATACCATCGGCTGATGCCCCGCCGGCGAAACATCAATGATGGCCAGCCGCCGGAATCCGAGGGCGACCCCGAGCTCGGGATCGATCCACTCGCCGGAGTCATCCGGCCCACGATGGGCAATCGCGTCGCACATCGGCCTCAGGAGGCCGGTCAGCTCATCAGCGCTGCTCGCGGAGCTGGCAACGAAACCGGTCAGGCCGCACATCGGCGGAGTCTAGCGCGGACTCCGGGTTTCGAAGCGGCCACGGGCCAGATGGCAACCGATCTCCGAATTACGCAAACGGTTTCACGGCTGGAGGGCTTACATCCTCCAAATATCTGCTCACCAAATTCGATCCCTTGGAGAATGGAGGCATGATGCCAGCGCCAATTCAACGCGCCGGACGTTTGCGTTCAATGATTTAGATTGAATTCTGCGGCGGCACTCACGTTGAATGCACTTGCACCGCGTCGGTTCTCACTCTCATGCGCCGCTCTTTCCTCACGAACCTGGTGATCCTCGCCGTGACGGTGGCGATCGTTGCCGGTGCGTTCGCATCATTCCAGCGCAAACGCTCCTCCTTTGAGCGGATCGACTTCACCTTCACCCGCGACAAGGGCGTCGTCGTCGTCAAGGGCGTCGACCCCGGCAGCGGCGCCGAAACCAGCGGGCTGCGGGCTGGCGACCAGATCTGGCTCATCGGCGACACGCCTTCCAACGAGATCGAAGGACTCCAGAAGACGCTTCGCCGTATCGGCCAGAGAGTGCCGATGGTCGTCGCCCGAGGGGGGCAGACGTTTCGTCTCACCTACCTCGTTCCCGAGCTGAAGATCGATTACCCCTACCTGATCCTCAGCTTCATCGGTTTCCTCTATCTCGCTATCGGTCTCTTCACACTCTTCCGCGGTGGCCGTCGCGAGTCGACCCTCTTCTTCTTCGTCACGTTGCTGTCGTTCATCGTCTACGTCTACACGCCGGCGGGCGATATCGACTTCACCTACAAAGTCCTGCAGCTCGTGGAAGAGCTGGCCACGATCCTTCTTCCGCCGCTGACGCTGAACTTCTTCCTGGTCTTCCCGCGCCCGATCGTTCGCTATCGGCGCCTGATCGCGGCGATGTACATCCCGCCTGCGCTGCTCGCGGCCTGGGACTTCGACCTCCTCGTTCTCGGCAACCGTCTGGCCATCGCCGCACCGTACCGCTCGCTCCTTCTGATTCAGCATTGGGAGCTCGTCCACTTCGCCATCTACTTCACGTTGGCAGTGGTGGCATTGGCGTACACCTACCGAACAGCAGCCGCGGTCGGCAAGAAACAGATCAAGTGGATCTACCTCGGCATGGCGCTCGGCTTCGTGCCGTTCCTGCTCGTCTACCTCGTGCCGTACCTGGTGATCGGTTCGGTGAAGCCGATCTACTCGACGATCTCCATCCTGCCGCTGGCGCTGATTCCGCTCGCGTTCGCGGTCTCGATCCTCAAGTACAAACTGTGGGATGTCGAAGTCGTCATCAAGGAGATCCTGGCGTACTCGGTGACGTTCATCTTCGGCATGATCGCCTTTTCGACGATCAACCTGATCCTCTCGCACGTCATCGAAGAGCGATCGGCACTCGAGCGCAACTTCCTCGCCTTTACCTCGGGACTCCTGATCGCCGGTGTGCTGATTCCGGTCAAAGGCCGCATCGAGTCGGTCATCGAGATGCTGGTCTACCGCGACAGCTACAAGCACCGCCGGGCGATCGCCGAATTCGCGCAGGAGCTGGCCACGTTTCACGACGTGCATGAGCTGATCTCGATGATGCGCGAGCGGTTGCGCGACGCGCTCGGCCTTCAGCGCATGAACCTCTTCACGCGCGAGGGCGCATCGCTCGTCATCTACGACGCCGAGGCGGGCATTCCGCGGCGGGCTACGATCGTCGACTTCGGTGCCATGCCGTCCGAGGGACCGCTGGTACTCACTGATCCGCGGCTACCCGAAGGAAGTGACCTCCCCTGGCAGTTGCTGCGGACCGGATATCGCTACCTCTTCCCGTTGCGGAACCGCGGCGAGCTTCAGGGCCTCCTCCTCCTCGGCACCAAGCGCAACGAGGAGCCGTTGTCGCGCGATGACCTTCACCTCGTCGAGTCGCTATGCGCGCCGGTGGCGCTGGCGATCGAGAACTCCCGGCTCTACAGCCGCCTGCGCCGGCAACTCGAAGAGATCCGAGCACTCAAGGAGTACAACGAGAACATCATCGAATCGTCGTCGTCGGCCATCGCGGTCGTCGCCTCGGACGGCACGGTCCTAACCGCGAATCATGCGTTCTGGGAGCTCATCGGCGGCATCGGGCCAGCCGCGATCCCGCTCGAAGCGACTGAGGAGCCGATGAGCGAGCTCTTCCCGCCATACGACGAGATGCGCCGCACCAAAGCGCGCTCGATCACGACCAACTTCGAGAACCGGAACGGCGAGGAGAAGGAAGTCACGATCACGGCCAGCCCGCTGAATGCCGACGAGCCGGACGGCGCGCGCGTCCTGGTCATCGGCGACATCACCGACCGCGTGCGTCTCGAGCGCGAGCTGCAGGACAAGGAGCGGCTGGCGTCGCTGGGGCTCCTCGCCGCCGGCGTCGCTCATGAGGTCAACACACCGCTGACCGGCATCTCGTCGTACGCACAACTGCTTCTGGCGGATACGAAGCCCGATGATCCGCGCTACCGGCTGCTCAAGAAGATGGAAGCGCAGTCCTTCCGCGCCTCGCACCTCGTCAACAATCTGCTCGATCTCATCGCCAACCGCCCGCGGTCCCGCGAGATCGTCAACATTCGCGAGCTCATTACCGCAACCGTCGCCTTGCACGAAGACCTCTTCAAGCCGAAGAACATCCACGTGCACGTGGCACCGATGGACGGCACCCGAGTTCAGGGCAACTTCCACGATCTGCAGCAGGTTCTTACCAACATCCTCCTCAATGCGCGCGATGCCGTTTCGGACGGCGGCAACATCTGGATCACCACCGAGGAGTGCGCGACGAACCTCTCGATCCGCATCAAGGACGACGGCAAAGGCATTCCGGCTGACATCATCAGCCGGATCTTTGAGCCGCTCGTGACGACGCGCCGCGGCCAGGGCGGGACCGGACTCGGTCTCGCGATCACCAAACGCATCCTTGACGCCGCAAACGGAGTCGTGACAGTCGAGTCCACCCCCGGTAACGGCGCCACATTCACGATTACACTGCCACTCAATGGCAGCGGATCCGCCGATCCGTCAACCAGTGGATCAGAATCGGAAGATGCGGTGGTTGCCGGCTCTGGTCCGCGGGTTCATTGATTGACGGTTGCTGCGTTGCCAAGTGCCGAACACAAACATACGAACGAATCAATAACCGGAGAACCGCTGATCTCTGATCCACTGATCTCTGATCCCTGACTCACACATGCGAATCCTCATCGTCGACGACGAAGAAGTCCTGCGAGACGTGCTCGACGCCGTTTTGCGCCGCGAAGGGTTCGAAGTGGCCATGGCTTCGAGCGGCGAAGAGGCGCTTTCGGTGCTCGATGTCGACGACAACATCGACCTCGTCATCCTCGACATCATGCTGCCCGGGATCAGCGGCATCGACACCCTGCGCGCCATCCGCATCTCCAACCCCAGCCTTCCCGTCATCATCATCACCGCCTTCTCCTCGATCGACGGCGCCATCGAAGCGATGAAGCACGGCGCGTTTCACTACGTTCCGAAGCCGTTCAAGAACGAAGAAGTCATCCTCACCGTCAACAAAGCGCTGGAGCAGCGGCGCCTCTCACGGGAAAACGAGAGGCTCAAAGCGGAGCTGTCCGAGAAGTACGCCTACGCCAACATCATCGGCAAGTCCGAGCCGATGAAGAAGGTGTACGAGCTGATCCGGCTGGCTGCGCCGTCGCGGTCGAACATTCTCGTCGCCGGCGAGTCCGGCACGGGCAAAGAGCTCGTCGCCAAAGCGATCCACCACGCCAGCCCGCGCGCGCGCAACGCCTTCGTCACCGTCAACTCCGGCTCATTGCCTCCCGAGCTTCTGGAGTCGTCGCTCTTCGGCCACATGAAGGGCTCGTTCACGGGCGCCATCGCCACCAAACGCGGCCTGTTCGAAGTCGCCGACGGCGGCTCGATCTTCCTCGACGAGATCGGCAACATCAATCTGGAGACGCAGGCCAAGCTCCTCCGCGTGATCCAGGAAAAAGAATTCATGCGCCTCGGATCCGTCGACACGATCAAAGTCGACGTACGCATCATCGCCGCAACGAATGCAGACCTGAACAAGCTGATGGCCGAGAACCGCTTCCGCGAAGATCTCTACTACCGGCTCAACGTCATCACCTTCCCGCTGCCGCCATTGCGCAGACGCCGCGAGGACATCCCCCTCCTCGTCGCTCACTTCCTCGAGAAGTACGCGGAAGAGAACAAGCGCAAAGTGCGCGAAGTGACGCCGGACGCGATGCGCATCCTCCTCGACCACACCTGGCCCGGTAACGTGCGCGAGCTGGAGAACACGATCGAGCGCGCCGTCGTCCTCTGCACCGGCGACCACATCGGCCCCGAGCTACTCCCCGACTATCTCCGCTTCCCCGTCCAGACCGACCAGCCAGCGATGATCGTCCCCTCCGACGGAATCTCGCTGAAAGACGCCGTCTCCCGCTACGAGCGCGGCATGATCCTGCAGTCGCTGGAAATGGCCAACGGCGTCCAGAAACGCGCCGCGGAACTGCTGCAGCTCAAGCCCTCCACCCTGAACGAGATGATGAAACGCCTCGGCATCCACACAAAGTCGAATGCGCAGGTGGAGGAAGAGGTAGGCGTCGGCGATTGAACGCCGCTCTCATCCTGGGTCCTCCGCACTACGTGTAAGGCCTCGAGCAAGAGTACCGAACGACAACGAGATTAGTGTCATCCTGAGCCTGCCGAAGGCGCCGGCGCTACTCGAGGTTTCTCGCGCTAAATACGCTCGGCGCCGGAGGACGGCGAAGGATCTCAAATTACGACGCACATGCCACATGCCTCGCATTCGGAGATCCTTCGCCGTCCTACGCCGCCACATCGCCCGCCGCGAGGGGAAAGAGTACGAATGGCGGCTCCGGCTGTCTCAGGATGACACCTTGGATGACTTCTGCAGATCGGCCACGTCGACACCTGCGCACCCTTCAAACTTCACATTTCCTCTTCCTTTTTCACCCTTCACGCTTCACTCTTCACTCTTCTTATGAGACGACTCACTCTCTGCCTTTTCGTTCTGTTCTTCGCCGTGGCCGTTCAGGCTCAGAATGCCATCCCGACGCCTGACCAGTTCCTAGGTTATCCGCTCGGCGAGCGCTTCACGCCGTACGCGCGCATTCTCGACTACTTCCAACTACTGACGACGCGATCGAATCTGATCACGATGCAGCAGTTCGGTGAGACGTACGAGCATCGACCGCTGATGCTGGCGGTGATCACGTCGCCGAAGAACCGCGCGGCGCTCGACGCCATCCGCGCCAACGTAGCCGCACTCACTGACCCGAGCGCCACGACGCAGGCGCGGGCCAACGAGATCGCCCACACCTCGCCGGCTATCGCATGGCTCGCGTACGGCGTGCATGGGAACGAATCGTCGTCCTCCGAGGCGTCGATGCAGGTGGCCAGTACGCTGCTGAGCGACCCGCAGTCAGCGACTCTGCTCGACAACCTCGTCATCCTCATCGATCCGCTGCAGAATCCCGACGGGCGCGAGCGTTACGTGCAGTGGTTCATTCGCACGCGCGGCGCGGACGCCGATCCGAACGCCGATGCCTTCGAGCACGCAGAGCCGTGGCCGGGTGGCCGGTTCAATCACTACCTCGTCGACATGAATCGCGACTGGACCTGGACGTCGCAGCGCGAGACGCTCGCGCGCGTGGCGCTTTACCGTACGTGGAACCCGCAGGTCTTCGTCGACTTTCACGAGATGGGTTACCAGTCGTCGTACTTTTTCCCACCTGACGCGCGGCCGGTCAACGCCAACTTGCCCGCGGACGTCGACACGTGGCTCGAGAAGTTCGGCCGCGCCAACGCCGGCGCCTTTACGAAAAAGGGATGGCCGTTCTTCGTCGGCGAGGAGTTCGACCTCTTCTACCCAGGCTACGGCGATTCGTGGCCGGCGCTGCATGGCGCGATCGGGATGACCTACGAGGTCGGTGGCGGCGGCCGCGGTGGCTCGGCCGTCCTGCGCGACGACGGCACTGTCTATACGCTCGCCGACCGCATCGCGCGACATTACACGACGTCGATGGCAACGCTGCGCACGGCATCGGAGAACCGCGAAGGTCTGCTGCTTTACACCTACGAGATGATGCGCAAGCAGATCGCCTCGGGGCAGAACACGTATCTGCTCGTTCCCAACGCGCCGAATTTCCAGCCGCTCGTCGAGATGCTGCAGCGCCAGAAGATCGCGTTGTCGCAACTCAATGCAGCGGTGACGGTAAAGGCAACGCGGATCGACGGCGACACCGCCGAATCGCATCTCTTCCCCGCCGGCACCGTCCTCGTCAGCACGCGCCAGCCGCTCGGCGGACTCGCCCAGACGCTGCTCGAGAAGTCGCCCGTCTTCACCAAAGGCTACGTCGAGGAGCAGCAGAAGCGGACGCATTCTGACGAGCCCGACGAATTCTATGATCTGACGTCGTGGTCGCTCCCGCTGGCGATGAATGTCGAGGCATGGGTGACCGCATCGCCCGTGACCGGCGAGACGCATCCGTACGCCGCGAGCGCCATCCCCGCCTTCCGCGCTGCGCCGTATGGCTACCTCATCGACGGCATCGACCCTAATATCTACCGCGCTGCCGGCCGCATGCTGCGCGACGGCGTCCGTTTCAACGTCAGCGATGACGTGCTCACCGTGAACGACCGTAACTTCGCGCGCGGCTCGCTGGTCATTCTCAAAGGCAACAACAAGCCCGATGTCGATGCCGCGCTGGAGCGCCTCGTGCACGATACCGGCGTCGCCGTGCTGCCGGTCGATTCCGGCTGGACCGGCGCCACGAGTTTCGGCTCGTCGAAGATTCACTTCGTCAAAGATCCTCGCATCGCCCTCGTCGGCGGGCAGAAGGTCAACGCCACGTCGTACGGCATGTTGTGGCACACGCTCGACATCGACACGCCGTTGCCGCACACGAATCTATCCGCCGAGTCGCTGCGCAATATCGATCTCTCCAAGTTCGGTGTGATCGTCCTTCCCGACGGCGACTACGGCGACCGCTTCGGCAAGAACGCGGAGAAGCTGAAGAGCTGGCTCAACGGCGGCGGCACGCTCGTCGTCATCAAAGGTGCCAGCAGCTTCCTGCGCGAGAAAGAGGTCGAGATCTCCAAGCTCAAGCCGTGGGAGGCACCGAAGAAAAAGGACGACGACAAGGACAAAGACAAGTCGCCGTCAACGCCGGAGATGTACAACGATTACCGCGTACCCGGCGCGACGTTCCGCACGGCGATGAACAGCCATTCGTATCTGACCTTCGGCGTCCCTCACAGCCCGTTCGTGTTGATCGAAGGCTCGCACGCGTTTCTGCAAGTCAGCCACACGGTCGACAACGTGGTGACGATCGAAAAGGAGAAACCGCTCGTCGCCGGCGTGGCCTGGAACGAATCGCTCGACCGCTTGAAAGGATCGATCTATCTCGTGAGCGAACCGTACGGAAGGGGCCAAGTCATCACCTTCGCCGACGAGCCGCACTTCCGGCTCTTCTGGCGCGGCACGCTGCCCCTGTTCATGAACGCGGTGCTGTACTCGCCGAGTTTTCCGAGGGAGTGAGGTGGTTCAATCGGTGGTCGCTTAACCTTCCGGGTGCGGTCCGGCAATCGTCGCCACTGACGGAGTTAAGACCGATGCTGCCGCCTCGGCGCAAATGTCGAAGGTCTGAAGAACTTCGTTCGTAATCCGGACGAAGTGGACAATTGCTTGGTCGTACGCCTCATCAGGAACACCCTCTTCGGCGTCACAGACTCCATAGGTGAAGGAGTTGCGATCCTTGCCTGCTAGCGATGCGAGGGCGTGTTTGTCCGAAAAGTGAACGAAAGCGGACGTCTCACGGTAAAGTTCGCGGACCCATGGTTGTCCTTCTCCGAGGCGTTCGCACAGATACGTGTCCGTGAGCCGCTTTCCGGCGGAGTCCTTGATGTGGTTGAGTTGGGTGCCCGTAACGATGGCTTCGAAAAATCGCTGGGGATCTGAAACTAAAGATACAGCACGGGTGCGCAGATACGTGTCGAGTTGCAGCCGAATGAGCGGCGCCGCCGCCGTGAAGTTCTCGACAAGAATCAAGTCAAAGAACGCGCGGCACAGTGCGTAGGATCGTCGTAGTGCTCCCGCAAAGAAGAGATCCACGTAGGCCAACTGAGCACCCGGTCGAGGGAACTTCTTGCCGATCTCATGATGAAAGCGCGAGAGTAGCTGCTTACTCTTCGTAGCAAAATCGATTGTGAATCCGTTCACTGAAAGATGATACGCGCTTGGACTTGCCGACTCGGGTCTCCCTGAGGCCGAACATAGGCCGCTCTGCCTGCTTCTATAGAATTCATCTCGCAAAACGACAAGCCATGTGGCACAGACACTCTTGTCTGTGCTGCATGGGCCATAGGTTGCATTGAGCCTTGAGCATGCCTGACATCTTCATCCCCGAAGTGATCGAGCCGGACGAGAAGCTTCCGGCGGATCTGGTTGCACTTCGTCACTTCGCGCGGCTCATGGACGAGGCGGTTCCGATTCCGGGAATGAAGAAGCGCATCGGGCTTGATGCGGGACTGAGCCTCATTCCCGGCGTCGGGGAAGTCATCGGCGCGGTGCTGTCCACCTGGATCATCGTGGGCGCGCTGCGGCATCGCGTGCCGTTGATGCGCATCGGCCGGATGGTCCTCTATATCCTTCTGGACATGTCCGTTGGATCGATTCCGGTTGTTGGCACCATCTTCGACTGGCTGTTCGAAGAGAACGTCATCAACCTCAACGCGCTGCTCCTTCATCGCGACCGCACGCGTCCGCCGCGATCGTTCAAGGCGATCGCCGGTGCTGCTGTGATTATTCTGATCGTGATCCTCAGCTTCTCCATGCTCATGCTCGCAGGCGTCCTCGCGGCCATCGTCTGGATCACATCGAAGCGCTGATGCTCTTCCGCAAGCAAAAGGCTCATCGCTATCCGCGGCGCCCGCAGTTGCCGATCATCCGGCGGCGCCTGCCGGTGCGCTATCACATGAAGCATCAGTTCGACGTGCGCGACGTCGCGTTCCTGCAGACGATGCACGCCTTGACCGGCGCGCCGATGTCGCAGGGAAACGTCGTCACGATTCTGAAGAACGGAGTGGAGATCTTCCCTTCGATGCTGGCCGCGATCCGGGCCGCGAAGCGCACGATCAATCTCGAGTTCTACATCTATTGGGATGGCGAGATCGGCCGCAAGTTCGCCGAGGCGCTGGCCGAACGGGCGCGCGCAGGAGTGGAAGTCAAGGTCATTCTCGACGCTGTCGGCTCCGCGCAGATGTCGCAATCGCTGATCGACTTCCTGACGCGCAACGGCATCGACCTGGAGTGGTATCACCCGCTGCGTTGGTACACCCTCGCCAGCTTCAATCACCGGACCCATCGCAAGCTGCTCATCGTCGACGGGCGCATCGGCTTCTCCGGGGGCGTCGGCATCGCGGACAACTGGCTCGGCGATGCCGATTCGAAAGAGCACTGGCGCGACACGGTGGCCCGCGTCGAAGGCCCGGTCGTCTCGCAGATGCAGTTCGCGTTCATGGACAACTGGATCAAGAGCCGTGGCGAGCTGCTCACCGGTCTCGACTACTTCCCCGAAGTTCCGCGGGGCGGCTCACACCTGACGCAAGTGCTCAAGTCCTCGCCGACCGAGGGAAGCTCGATGGTGAAGCTGCTCTACATCATCTCGATTGTGAGCGCCGCGAAGTCGATCTACATCAGCAACGCCTACTTCGTGCCCGACAAAGACACGCTGCGGGCGCTGGAAGGCGCCGTTCGCCGCGGCGTCGACGTACGCGTCATCGTGCCCGGCGAAGAGAACGACGTCCCGATCGCGCGCCAGGCCAGCCGCTGGCACTACGAGCACATGCTCAAGCGCGGCATCCACATTTTCGAATACCAGCCGACGATGATGCATGCCAAGACGATGGTGGTCGACGGCGTCTGGACGACGATCGGATCATCAAACTTCGACGACCGCAGCTTCCGCCTCAACGACGAGGTGAACGTCAACGTCTACGACGACGGCATCGCCGCGCAGATGGAGGCGATGTTCCACGAGGATCTGAAGCAGTGCGAAGAAGTCCTTCTGCGCAAGTGGTTCAAGCGCGGCTGGCCGGACAAGATCAAAGAGAAAGCTGCTGAGCTCTTCCGGCCTCAATTGTGAAAAACCTTCTTAACCACAGAGACACAGAGGACACAGAGGGTTTCTCTGTGATCTCTGTGTCTCTGTGGTGATGCTTTTCGGCCGCCTATTTGTGGATCCAATCAGTGTGCACGAACGGCGTGTCCGCACCTTTGTCATTGCGCTGGTACGTGTGTGAGCCGAAGTAATCGCGTTGCGCTTGCGTGAGATTCTGCGGCAGCTCGGCGCTGCGATACGCATCGAAGTAGCTGAGGGACGCGGACATCGACGGCACGGCGATTCCGTTGGCCTGCGCGTAGGCAACGGTGCGGCGCCATGCTGCCTGCGACTTCTGCGCGTCGGCGGAAAATTCGTCGTCGAGGAGCAGGTTGCGCAGATCCGGTTTGCGCTCGTAGGCGAGCATGATCGAGTCGAGGAATTTCGCGCGGATGATGCAGCCGGCCTTCCAGATGCGCGCCATCTCCCGCATGTCGATCGACCAGTTCCATTCCTTCGACCCCGCCTCGATCAACGCCATGCCCTGCGCGTACGAACAGATCTTCGAAACGTACAGCGCGTCGTGAACGTCGCTGATGAATTGCTTGCGGTCGCTGACGGGCGTCGTATCGGACGGTCCGCGCAGCACCTTCGAAGCGCTGACGCGCTCTTCCTTTATCGACGACAACACGCGCGCATCGATCGCCGCAGCGATCGTCGGAATCGGCACGGCCAGGTCGAGCGCGATCTGCGCCGTCCACTTGCCGGTGCCTTTCTGTCCTGCCTTGTCGAGCACCTTGTCGACGAGCGGCGCGCCGGTCTCCGGATCCTTGACGCGGAAGATGTGCGCGGTGATCTCGATGAGGAACGACTCGAGCGGGCCGCGGTTCCATTCGTCGAAGATCGCCGCCAGCTCCTCGGGGTTCGCACCCAGTCCTTTGCGCAGCATCTCGTACGCCTCGGCGATCAAGTGCATGTCGCCGTACTCGATGCCGTTGTGTACCATCTTCACGTAATGGCCGGCGCCGTCGGGACCGACGTGCGTCACGCACGGCCCCGAATCGCTCTTCGCCGCGATCGCCTCGAAGACCGGCTTGATCGCTTCCCACGATTCGTTCGAGCCGCCGGGCATCAGCGACGGCCCGAAGCGCGCGCCTTCTTCACCGCCTGACACGCCCGAGCCGACGAAGTGCAGCTTTTTCTCT
>DATLVW010000424.1:0-22812 GCA_035577085.1 Thermoanaerobaculia bacterium | reverse complement strand
GAGGAGGAGTATCTTCGCGCGCTCACGATTTTTCTCGACACGTACGGAGCAGAGGACGCGTCGTCGCCATTGATCTTGTCGAAAACCGCGAAGAGCGCGACCGGCCTCTCGTACTTTGGACTCTGCCTGATGCTCGTGCAGAAGAAAACGAAACAGGCCATCGATCTCTGCAAGCGCGCCATCGAGCTCGAGTTCTACGACGGCAATCACTACGCGAATCTGGCCCGCGTATACGTGGCGGCAGGGAACCGCAAGAAGGCTCTCGAGACGGTGCAGCAGGCGATGAAGGATCATCGCGAGGACGCGGCGCTGTTGCAGGTGCGGCGCGAGCTGGGCATCCGTTCCGCACCTCCCGTGCCGTTTCTCGACCGCTCGAACCCGATCAACGTGACGCTGGGCCAGTCGCGGCACGCGAAGAAGGTGGCGCAGCGCGAAGGCAAGAAGAAGTGATGCTGCGACGAGCAGTGCCGGCGCGCTCCAGGTAAATGGCTGTCTCCGTCATCATCCCAACGTTGAACGAAGAAGAGCGGATCGGTGCGACGATCGAGTCAGCGTTTGGTGCTGGAGCCGCCGAGGTGATCGTTGTGGATGGCGGAAGCATCGATCGCACCGCCCGCTTCGCCAAGAGTGCCGGTGCCAGATTGCTTCTCTGCGAGCCAATGCGCGCGCGCCAGTTGAATCTGGGCGCAAACGCAGCGGTGAACGACGCGCTGATTTTCCTGCACGCTGATACGCGCCTCCCGCCCGGCGCCGCACGCGCAGCCGAGGACGCGCTCGCAAGCGGCGCGGACTTTGGCGGATTTCGCATCGCCTTCGCGGAGCCGGCGCGCAAACTCCGGGCGGCCGCCGCGCTCATCAACTTGCGGACTTCGATCACGCGCTGTCCCTGGGGAGATCAGGCGCAGTTCATTCGCCGCGAGCGTTTCCTGCAGACGGGCGGCTTCCGCGAGATTCCCCTGATGGAGGACTACGATCTCGCCATCCGCTCCAAACGGAGCGGACGTTCGATTCTCCTGCCGCTGACGGTGACGACGTCAGGCCGGCGGTTTCTGCGAAAGGGTGTGCTGCGTACGGCCGTGATCAACTGGCGGACGATCATGCGCTTCCGGCGCGGGGCCGACGTCGCCGAACTGGCGCGGAGCTACCGGCGATGAACGCCTACATCCTCATCGGCGGCGAGTCGCGGCGGATGGGCCGCTCGAAGACGGAGCTCTTTTTCGACCGTGTCGCTGCGGCCGCGGCCGAGGTCTTCGAAGACGTCGTTGCGGTGCAGCGGCACGGCGGACCGGCTGTGCCGCTGACGACGATCTACGAGAGTCCTCACGACGATCAGGCGCCGGTGTTCGGCGTCGCCTGCGCGCTCGCACATACGAGCGGACGCTGTTTCGTGATCGCTGTCGACTACCCGCTGATCACGACGGCCATCCTGCGCTTTCTGCGTGACCGCTTCGAGCGGAGCAACGCGCTCCTGCTCGCGCCGGTCTGGAGCGGGAAAACGCAGATGCTCTGCGCAGGCTACGATCCCGGGCTCTTGCCTCGTCTGCAGGAACGGATCGCGGCGAAGCGGTACGATCTTCGCGGAGTCGCGGCGGTTGGCGAGGCAGAGATTCTCGGCGAAGACGATCTCCGCGCGCAGTTCGCGGGCGAGCCGTTGATGAATGTGAACACTCTGGCAGAATGGACGTCGCTCCTCGGCTCAGGGTAAAAAAACCCTTGTCACGCGGAGGCGCGGAGGAGCGGAGAACAGACGCATGAGCAAGAATTTCTCTCATCTCGACGAAACCGGCGGCATCTCGATGGTCGATGTCGCCTCGAAGCGCAACACCATGCGCGAGGCTGTTGCCGTGGCGACGGTGCGCATGTCGCCGGAATCGCTGGAAAAGCTCGTCGCCCAGGCCCTGCCCAAAGGCGATGTTCTGACGACTGCCAAAGTGGCCGGCGTTCTGGCCGCGAAACAGACGCCGAATCTCATTCCGCTCGCGCATCCGCTTGCCATCACGTCGATCGACATCACCTTCGACCTCGATCCGGCCGCCGGCACCATCGAAGTCCACTCCATCGTTCGTTGCGAAGGGAAGACCGGCGTGGAGATGGAGGCGATGACCGCGTGTGCCGTCGCCGCCCTTACGATTTACGACATGTGCAAGAGCGCGGAGAAAGGCATCACGATTGAATCGCTGCAGCTCATGCGCAAGTCAGGCGGCAAGAGCGGGACGTGGGAGCGGTCATGAGCCGGCGGATCGCGTTGGCACTCATTGCTGTTTGCGCGCTTTCGGTCGCCGCGCAAGTCCGCGAAAACGTCACGGTCGAAGTCGTGGAAGTGCCCGTGTACATCACCTCGGGCAACAATCAGCCCGTCGAGGGCCTGACGCGCGACGCGTTCGAGTTGTTTGTCGACGGACGTCCGCAACCGATCGAGTATTTCGACGCCATCGACTTCGCGAAAGTCCCCACCCCAGCTGCACAGACTGCGGTCGAGCGGCCGCGCCGCGAACGCCGTCTGTACCTCCTCTTGTTCGATTTGAGCTTCGCCACGCCGGCCCGAATCAAGAAGGCGCAGACCGCTGCGGAGCAGGCCGTTGCGCGCTCGAATCCAGCCACCGACTTCTTCGGCGTTGCCACGTATTCGTCTAACCGCGGTGTGCAGTTTGTCTCCTCCTTTCTTTCTGACCGGGTGGCGATCACGCGCGCGATCTACACGCTTCGCGCAAGCTCAGCCCAGGATCCCCTCGGCGTCGCGCTCTCCAGCCCCGAGCGCGCGCAATGGTTGACGGCGACGGAGCTGGGCGGTTCCGCGGAAGGAATCTCCCCCTTACTCGGAGACCAGGTCAACGAAATACTCACCGGCGGTCAGGCCAACCAGGACATGCAGAAGATGCAGGGTAATCGCCTGATCGAGTATCAAGTCGACGCCCTCGGCGACGTGGCCGCGCGCCTCAGCGCTCTGGAAGGGCAGAAGCACATCCTCATTTTCACCGAGGGCTTCGATTCGACGCGGATCACCGACATCAAAGCGAACGGCAGGCCTCCGAACCTCGATGCGCACCTGCTCGACGTCGTCAAACAGATGCACGAAACATTTGTCTCCGCCGGCGTCACGCTGGACAGCATCGACATCCAGGGCCTTCGCCACACGCTCTCCGATCTCGACAACGACGCGCTCTACATGCTTTCGCGCGGCACCGGCGGACGCGTCATCGTGAATCGCAACGACCTCGGCGATGCCGTCGACACGATCATGCGGGCCGAGCGCACCGTCTACGTCCTCGGCTTCAGCAGCGCCGGCCGGAAGCACGGCAAGATCACCGTTCGCGTGAATGGTCTGCCGCACGGTTCCGAGGTGTCGTATCGCGAGGGATTCGGCTACGTTCCGCCAGGCAAGAACGTGGACGCTCTGCAACTCGCCGACATCCTGCTCAACGATGTACCGCAGTCCGGTGCCACGCTCGATGCCGGAGTCACCTCGGCCGACGGCACGTCCGTCCTTGCCGTGGCCTTCAACCGCGCGGAGGTCGTGCCGCAACTTCCCAACGCATCGCCAGGCATCGAGCTGCTCATCTACATCCTCGACGAGCACGGTTCCACGGTCGGATTCAAATCGAAACGTGTCAGTCTCACCGGCCCGGCCCGCGTTCCAACTGGCTACCTCACGCTACGCGAGCCGTTCGAGCTGCCGCCAGGAAAGTACACCGCCAAAGTCCTCTTCCGAATCATGGGCACGCGCGTACTCGGCTACGTCCGCCGCGATTTTGTAGTGGAGTAGGCCGCAAAACGGCTCATGCGAAGACGCTCACGCGAAGACGCGAAGACGCGAAGAAGGTTGTTTAGCCCCTTCGCGCCTTCGCGTCTTCGCGTGATGGTCCTACCGTTTCTTCTGTTGCAGCCAAGCCGGTAACGTTGACGTGTTCTCGCCGTCGTTCCCGTTCTCCGCTTGCTTGTCGGCCGTGACGAGCTGTTTGCGGATCGTGCCGAGGATGCGCTGATCGGCATTCGTGGCCAGATCGACGAGATGCTGGCGCTCGCGAAAACCGTTGAAGGCGACGACGAAGCGGTCGATGCGGAACGCTACAACGCGCCCGAGGAAGCGGTCCTCGGCGGTGAAATTGTCTTCGCCGAGGTTGGGGATCGGATCGAGCAGCTTGCCGTTGTGGAGGTAGAGACCTTTGTATTGATCGAGAATGTTTGCGGCTGCCTGACGGCTGCTGGCCGGAATCACGATGCCTTCGATCATGTCGTTTCCGACGTTGTACGTGGCCTGAAACGAATTGCCCAGGAACGCCTGGCCGAACGCGGCGTCGGCGGAGTAACGCTCGCTTCCCGGCACACGCTCCGTCTCCGGCAGGAACGCGAAGACTGCCGGCTTGTTCGGTGCGGGTGGCATCCGGTCGGCGACGAACGTTGCCAGTTGCAGGAGTGCGTTGCCCGGTCCGCCGCCGGTGAGGCGAACGTAGTACGGCCCACGCCAGATGTGAATCGAGTGCGCCTTGGCGAAGGACTCGTTGGGGATCTGGAGGAATTGGTGGTTGCCGCTCTTCGCCATCGAGTACGCGCCGAAGGCTTTGACGAAATCGGGAAAACGGAAGATCTCGACGGTCGCGAAGCCATCGCCTGCCAGCGTGGTGTACTTGCCGATGGTGAGATCGAGCGTTTCGTATCGGGCGAACTGCGGCGCGTCGATCGATCCGAGGTACGCATCGAGATGATCGCTGGGAACGACGATCGGATTTTCGTCGAGCTGCCAGATCTTCGCTTCCTGCTGCCGCGGGATGAACTGAAGGCTCGGCGAGTCGACCGTGGCGAAGTTGACTTCGTTGCGCGGCGCGGGCCCGATCCGCACCGGTGCGGGCGGACGCGCGTCACATGCTGCAAGAACACACGCGGTCAGGAGCGCACAAGCGATTCGAGAAACGCGACCGTCACGCGCACGCCCGCGCCCGTCGCTCCGCGCGCCTCGCGCGACGTTTCGTGCTCCGCGTATGCCGTGCCGGCGATGTCGAGATGCGCCCACGATGGACAATTGACAAACTCCTTCAGAAATACTGCCGCCGTCGTCGCACCACCCCACCGTCCGCCCGAGTTCTTCATGTCCGCCCACTCGCTGCGGATCAGTTCCTTGTAGTCGTCCCACTCGGGTAATCTCCAGAGGCGCTCACCGACGCGCTCCCCACACTCAATCAACTTCTGAGCCAGTTCGTCGTTGTTCGAGAAAAGTCCGGCCGCCTCGCTGGCCAGCGCGACCACGCACGCGCCCGTGAGCGTGGCGTAATCGATGATGTGATCGGGCTTCAATTCCGACGCGTAGTGCAGCGCGTCGCTCAGGATCACCCGTCCCTCGGCGTCCGTATTCACGATCTCGATGGTCTTGCCGCTCATCGTCGTGATGATGTCGCCCGGTTTGTAGGCGCTGCCGCTGGGGAGATTGTCCGTCGACGCGATGACGCCGGTGACGCGCACCGGCAGCGCCAGCATGGCCGCCGCCTGGATCGTGCCGATGACCGCCGCGGCACCGCACATGTCGAACTTCATCTCCTCCATCTTGTCGGACGGCTTGATGGAGATGCCGCCGGAGTCGAAGGTGATGCCTTTGCCGACGAGGGCGACGTGCTTCGTAGCCTTGCGTGGCGCGTATTCGAGCACGATGAAGCGAGGCTCTTCGGCGGAGCCCTTGTTGACGGCCAGCAGGCCGCCCATCTTCATCTTCTCGATCTCGCGCTTGCCGTAGACCGTGCACTTGATGCCGATCTCTTTCGCGACCTCTTCGGCGCGGTGGCCGATGAAGGTGGCGGTGACGAGATTGCCGGGCGCGTTGCCGAGGTCGCGAACGGTGCGGATGCCCGCAGCGACGGCCTTCGCTTCGAGGTCGAGCTGTTTCGCCCGCTTCGCATCCACCCCCTCGGGTGGCACGAACTGCGCGCTGATCGGCAGCGACTTGTCCTCTTTCTTCGTGATGTACGTGTCGTACTTGTAGTCGCTGCCCGAGAGCGCCGAGGCGGCAATGCGCGTCGTCGCATCCGCATCGAGCTTCGCCACGGAGTAGGGGAGGACGATGATGATGTTCCGGTCGCGCTGCTTCTTCGCCATCTTCGCCACGCTGTAGAGCGCCGTGCGAAGAATGCGAATAGTGAGCGCTTCCTGCTTGCCGATGCCGAGCAGCGTGATCTTCTTCGGCTCGCCGGCAACGGTCGTGAGCGACTCATCCGCCTTCCCGGTGAACCCCGCATCCGCAATCGCTTTCATCGCCTGCGCGGCGACGGCGACATCGGGCTTGCTGTTTTCTGCAATCAATACAAAGAGGTGGTCAGCTTTCGCAACCTTGGGCTCGCGTGTGATGGTGACGTCCATATCGCGCCGGATTGTATCTGCTCTTCTTGAAAAGCGTTTCACGCGGAGACGCGGAGGGCGCGGAGGGTTGGTTTTACGTAGGTCGGACTCTCCAGTCCGACAATCACGTGCAGTCGGACTGGAGAGTCCGACCTACGTAACCCATCCTTCTCCGCGGTCCCCGCGTCTCCGCGTGACAAATCCAATGCGTATGGGTTTGCGGGCGATGGGGCCAGATCAGAAGTACATGCCCATACAATTGGCCGGACTCATGCACGAGCGAGGTAACTGAATGCCGTTTCGAATTCTGGTCATCGACGATGAGACTGCCATCCGCGAAGCGATCCGGATGACGCTGGAGTACGAGGGCTATCGCATCGACGAGGCGCGGTCGGGGCAGGATGGCATCGACAAGGCCACGCGCACTGCCGCGCCCTACGACGCCATCCTGCTCGACATCAAGATGCCGATTCTCGATGGCATCGAGGTCCTCGAGAATCTGAAAGAGCAGAAAGTGCCGTCGCCAGTGATCATGGTGTCCGGCCATGGGGACATCTCCACCGCTGTCGAATGCACGAAGCGCGGCGCGTTCGATTTCCTGGAGAAGCCGCTCAATCGCGACAAGCTCCTCCTCTCCGTCCGCAACGCCGTCCGCCAGCAGAAGCTCGAGGAAGAGGTCGGGGAGCTGCGCGAGCGTGAGGCCCGCGACTATCAACTCGTCGGCGATTCGGCATCGATGGTCAATCTCAAGACGCAGATCGAGCTGGCCGCGCCGACGAAAGCGACCGTGCTGATTCAGGGCGAGTCGGGCACGGGGAAAGAGCTCGTGGCGCGCGAGATCCATCGCCGGTCAGACAGAAAGGCGATGCCGTTCATCCAGGTCAACTGCGCGGCGATCCCCGAGGAGTTGATCGAGTCGGAGCTGTTCGGACATGAGAAGGGTTCGTTCACCGGTGCCGTCCGCAAACAGACCGGCAAGTTCGTCGCGGCCGACGGCGGCACGATCTTCCTCGACGAGATCGGCGACATGTCGCTGCGCACGCAGGCCAAGGTGCTGCGCGTGCTACAGGAAGGGGAGGTCGAGCCCGTCGGATCGGCGACGGTGATCAAAGTCGACGTCCGCGTGATCGCCGCCACGAACAAGGATCTGACCGACGAGATCAAGAGCGGCCGCTTCCGCGAAGATCTCTTCTATCGATTGAACGTCATTCCCGTCCGCACGCCGCCGCTGCGCGAGCGTAAAGACGACATCCCGCTCCTGGCCCAGCATTTCGCCACGATGTTCTCGGACCAGTACAACCGTCCCGCGAAGAAGTTCACGCCCTCCGCGGCGAAGGCGATGCAGGACGCCGCCTGGCGCGGCAACGTCCGCGAGTTGCGCAACATGATCGAGCGCCTCGTGATCATGACCCCCGCCGACACGATCGACATCACCGATCTCCCCGCCGAGTTCTTCCGCGCCGCCGGCGACATCATCACCACGACCATGCGCCTCGACAAGCTCCAGGATTTCAAAGACGAAGCCGAAAAAGCCTTCATCCTGGCCAAGCTCCGCGAAAACGGCTGGAACGTCTCCAAAACCGCCGAAGCCATCGACACCCCCAGATCGAACCTCTACAAGAAAATCGAGCAATACAACATCAAGCGAGAAGGCGGTGGCGTCATGACCGCGCCTGACGATCTGAAGAGTGAAGGGTGAGAAAAATCCCTACTCACGCATCTCGCGCCACCCCCCAATCGAGCCCCTTCTCCCCATCGCTTTTTGATGGGGAGAAGGTGGCCGAAGGCCGGATGAGGGGCCGTTGCAAGCACGAAGAATGAAATGGGAAGCAGCCAAAACAAGACTTCCATCGGCATCTTCGACTCCGGCGTCGGCGGCCTCACCGTCTTCCGCGAGATCGCCCGCGCCCTCCCGCACCACTCCCTCATCTACCTCGGCGATTCCGCGCGCGTCCCCTACGGAACGAAATCCGCCGAGACGGTGACACGCTACTCGCTCCAGGCCGCCGCGCATCTCATCGACCGCGGCATCGGCATGCTCGTCGTTGCCTGCAACACCGCCACCGCCGCCGCGCTACCGGCTTTGCAGGCGTCGCTGAAGATCCCCGTCATCGGCGTCGTCGAGCCCGGCGCGCGCGCCGCGGTCGCGCGCACCCGAGGCCGCGTCGGCGTCATCGCCACCGAGGGGACGGTGAGGTCGCAGGCATACACGAAAGCGATCCGCCTGATCGACCCGAAGATCGAAGTGATCGAATCCGCCGCCCCGCTCTTCGTCTCGTTAGCCGAGGAGGGATGGGCCAACACGCACGTGGCCAGAGAAGTCGCCGAGATCTACCTCGAGCCCCTCCTCGACGCCAACATCGACACCTTGGTCCTCGGCTGCACGCACTACCCCATTCTGAGAGGCACGATCGAACAGGTTACCGGCGACAAAATCGCGATCGTCGACAGCGCCGAGACGACGGCGTCATTCGTAAAGAATGCGGTCCGCAACAAACCGTCCGGCACCCCCAAACACACCTTCCTGGTCACCGACGCCGAGGAACGCTTCCGAAGAATCGCCAGCGATTTCCTGGAGAGGGAGATCGAGCACTTGGAGTTGGTGACGCTCTGATTTCGCGCGAAGCGCGCCGCCATCTCGCAGCCACATCAGCAACGAGCTGCCAGCTAACCTCTTCGTCGCTCCTTCCACAGGTGGCCTAGCGTCCCAAAGATGAAGAACTCGATCATGCTTGCCACAAACACGACAATTTGCATCCGCACAAGCCACGGTGGGGTGTTACCCTCCGAGACGATCATTAGTGCCAATACCACCAAAGCCGGGACTACACCGAAGACAAACAAGGCCGCTACAGCGAATGACACTCGTTGCCATCTCGGTTTAGAACCGCTAGCGAGACCTGTAACGAACTTCACGAGAGCCTGTCCGCAAAGTATCGCCGACCCAAACGACCACTCAGCTGAAGTAAGCGCGCGCCACCCTTCGTTCCGGAAACTCATCACTATCGTAATGACGAGCAAAGGTAGTAGCGCGAACATGAGCTCCGCGGTAACTCCGGCCACCGCATTTATTGTCTCATCCTTGGTCAGTGCTCCGTCGCGCCTCTGTTGGTCCACGCAGACTCCCTAGTCAGATTTCCTGAAGCTCTTCAAGTTCTCCGCGTTCCACGGAGAAAGGCATCACCCGTATGTCTTGATCCATCTTGATGTTCAGTTTTGAATAGAACATTGGATGTATAGCGCACTGGTCGCGTGGAGATATAGCCAAGCGTTCCATCGCCGAGTACTCGAACTCGGCATCAAGAAAACCCGCTGCATCGTTGCGATCCTTAACCCGGCCCACGATCCCGAGCTCAGCGACCAATTGACGAAAGTTCGCAAGCGAATATTCGCCGTCCGGCCACTCGCCGCGAGTGTCCTTTGCGCGCTTATCCAATTCCGACCCATCGAAAATCATCGGCATGCCGAGCAGGGCCTGAACGATACGTGCTACCGAAGGGTATGTTAACTCGTACGAATTAAGAATTTCGTTTGCCAGATCGGCTTCGGCCTTCTTAACTGCTTCCCGAATGCCCTCGGGTGAAAATGTGGGGAAGTCACCGCGAAGAATTGCGTCATTCGCTATCGTATTGCATAGAAAAATGAGTTGGCGCGGACGCATCTGTGTGTGTCTTAGCACATATACAAACGTACGCTCTTTGCGGCCACGGCGGTTCTCAAGTGCACTGCCAAAAAACGGCTTCCACATGCGCTCAAATACCTCTTTATGGCGACTCCAGTTGACGTCGCTAAGGCGCGCCCGGTATACCTCGCTGCTGGAGGTAAGGTAGCGCCAGAACCGCCATGTGATAAGTTGCAAGAGCTCCTTAGGTCGCCATAGCAGATACAGCGGATGCTTGATGTTCTTCAGTGGATTCAGGAGGACGGTTTCCTTGAGGTAGGGGAATACCTCGCCGGAGAGGAAGAGCTTCAAATGAACGCCACGGTAGGCGTATCGCAGGTTGAACTTCGAGGCGTATTGTACTAACGCCGCCATCGCCGTCATTAGTGACTCTTCGCGAATGTCATATTTCTCGAGCGTGTCCATTGCCACGATAATCTGACGCTCTTGCGCGAACTCAAGAACCCGTGCAATGTTGGCCTCGAGTTGGCCTTCATCGTAGAGGTCGCTGAAGTCCCCGGACGCCTGGTTTCCACGGTGGCCGTCGTGAAAGACGCTGGTGAGGTGCTCAAAGAACGTCTTGACGACATCGGACACGCGGCCGAGGCGAGAGGTTGGGACTTCACAAGCTAGCTGAATGTCAACGTTCTCCGTTTTTAGAGAGTGAAAGATCGTCGACCAGATAACAAACTCCCAGACTTTCGTGAGCGCCGGTACTGCGACGACACGCGCCTCCGGTGCGCGACTTGCAAGGGCAGCGAGCACTTCCTGGTACACGGACGGTTCGTGTATTTCAATGCAAACGGGGTTCGGGATTCGCTTTTGAAAAGAAAAGTACTCCGATAGTGCCGTCTTGCCAGACCCGCGGCGGCCAACGATTAAGTAGACTTTCTCATTTAGGGCCGCCTCATTGAAAGGGCTGTGCTCGAAATAAAATTCGCTGTACCGCTCACGCAGAGTCTCCAGCTCAGACTCGCAATCCGCCTGGCCGAAGGGCTCCGCGAACATTCCTCGGTCCGAGTCACGTTTCACCATCAATCAAAGCTCCCTCTGGTAGGGGAGTGACTGACACGCTGGTTTCCCTACCCCCTTTCGCGAAAAGATTTTGCGAGCGACGATAATATCCGGAATTTCAGGGGTCGCAGGGCTCGGCGGACCGTCGACAAACCGTCTCTTGCGGTCGCGTCCGAGACCGTAGACTCAGGCATCGGGCGGGGTCAGTGCCGAAAATGCCGCTCCCCCGTAAACACCATCGCGATACCCCGCTCATTCGCCGCTGCGATCACCTCTGCGTCGCGGACGGAGCCGCCGGGTTGGATGATGGCGCGGATGTTGGCGTCGGCGAGGAGGTCGAGGCCGTCGCGGAAGGGGAAGAAGGCGTCGCTGGCGGCGACGGTTCCGGTGATGGGGAGGATCGACTTCATGATCGCTACTTTGGCGGCGTCGACGCGGCTCATCTGGCCGGCGCCGATGCCTACTGTTTGCGATTGGTTCGTCAGGACGATGGCGTTTGATTTGACGTGGGCGCAGACGATCCAGGCGAATTCGAGGCCGTCCATTTCTTCGGGGGTGGGGTGGCGTTCAGTGACGACTTTCCATCCATCGCGCGAGCCGATCCGGTCCCTGCTTTGGGCGAGAATCCCTCCTGCGGCGCTGCGGTAGTCGGTGTCATTCGTCAAGGGCTGGGCGACGATCAGGCGGAGGTTTTTCTTTTTCGCCAGGATCTCGCGGGCTTTGTCGCTGAAGGATGGGGCGACGATCACTTCGAGGAACATCGACTCGACGACGGCTGCGGCATCAGCGTCGAATTCGCGGTTGGCGCCGATGATGCCGCCGAAGGCGGAGACGGGGTCGGATTCGATGGCGGCTTTCAATGCATCGACGAGTGAGTCGCGTCTTGCCACGCCGCAAGGGTTTGTGTGTTTGATGATTGCGGCGGCCGGCTCGTGGAATGCTTGGGCGAGGCGCATGGCGGAGTCGAGGTCGAGAAGGTTGTTGTAGGAGAGCTCCTTGCCCTGGATCTGTTCGAAAGGCGTTGTGCCTTGCGGGACGTAAAAGGCGGCGGTCTGTTGGGGGTTTTCGCCGTATCGCAGGTCCTGGAACTTTGTCAGGTTTAGTGTGAGCGTGTCGGATGTTGAAGATAGGAACTTGGCGATCATTGCGTCGTACGCGGCGGTCTTGCGGAAGACTTCGATCGCGCAGCGCAGGCGGAATGTCTCGCTGATCTCGCGATTTTCGAATTCGCGGATGAAGTCTGCGTAGAGCGACGGGTCGCAGAGCGGGAGGACGTGTTTGTGGTTCTTTGCCGCCGCGCGCAGCATCGACGGGCCGCCGATGTCGATCTGTTCGATTGCCTCAGCGATTGTCACGCCTTCTTTCGCGATCGTCGATTCGAAGGGATAGAGGTTGACCACAACCAGATCGATTGGCGGGATGCCGAGGCGGTTGACGTCGTCGCGATGCCCAGCGTTGTCGCGGTCGTGGAGGATGGCGCCGAATACCTTCGGCGTCAGCGTCTTGACGCGGCCGCCGAGGATTTCGGGGGCGCCGGACCATTGTGCGATGGAGGTGACTTCGATGCAATTGTCGGCGAGGTGTTTGGCTGTGCCGCCGGTGGAGAGGATCTCGACGTTCTTTGCGCGAAGTGCGCGCGCCAGCTCGACGATCCCGGTCTTATCCGAGACGGAGAGTATCGCCCGCGCTATGCTTTCAATGCGCATTGAAGCCACCGCGCATCGGCCGCGTGCTGCCGCCCGCTGATTTCCAGATGTAGTAGTAGAGATTGACGGTGTCTGTGATGGCGTGGGAGTAGCAGACCGAGGCGACGCCGAAGGCTGTTGAGCGATCGTCGAACGTTGATCCATCCCCGTTCTTGTACTCCTCGGTCATCAGTGGTCCGAGGTTCGTCGTGCGTGTGAAGACCTTGTCGAGATAGTGATTGAGCGTGAAATTGGGATCGACGCCGTAGAAAACCGGCGAGAAGCGCGCCAGGCGATGCTCGAAGTACTGCTCGAAGTCGGCGTGCGCGGCGGCATCGTCGTCGCCGATGTGGAAGGGATTGTTGGCGTCGCCGACGAGGTGCGAGAGATTGCCGAGCTGCGCGACGACGGCGCTCATCGGCTGGTTGGTGCGGATCATCTGCACAATTCCTCGGGTCTGCGCTTCGATGCGCTCGCGCAGACGGCGTCGATGAATGTCGGTTCCTTCGCTGGAGAGGGCGTCGTCGACACCGTGCAGGTATTCGTCGTGGTACTTGTCGAGGAGCAGCCGCAGATCGGGCGGCGCCAGGGCCGCGCTTTTTTCGGCGATGCGGAGATCGGCGGCGCGCGTCCAGGCCATTGACGGTAGCGCGATCGAGAGGAAGAGGAGCGCGGCGGCGAGGCGTTTCATGGGCGGACGCGATGGTACAACACGCCGCTTTTGCGGAACATGTAGCGCTGCTGACGGCTTGCGCTGCCTGCCCGAACGTTTTCGGACGGCCGGTAGTCGGCGCGGTGGCGGGGGCGCGCGTGATGCTGGTCGGTCAGGCGCCGGGGCCGCATGAGGTGGATGCGCGGCGGCCCTTCGCGTACACGGCGGGCAAGCGGCTGTTTGCATGGATGGCCGGCATCGGCGTGGACGAAGAGACGTTTCGCGATCGCGTTCACATCGCGGCGGTGATCCGCTGTTTTCCGGGGAAGGACGCGAAGAGCGGCGGGGACCGCGTACCGGACGCCGAGGAGATTGCGCGATGCGGCGCGCATCTCGATCGCGAGATTTCGATTCTGAAGCCGAAGCTGGTGATCGCGGTGGGGACGCTGGCCTCGCAGCAGATGATCGGGATCGCGCAGCTCAAGGATGCGGTGGGGTTGCTTCATCGCGCTCGTCGCGCGGGTCGAGCGTTCGATGTGGTCGTGTTGCCGCATCCGTCGGGGCGGTCGACCTGGTTGAACAAGCCGGAGAATCTGGCATTGTTGAATGAGTCGCTGCGGTTGATTGCGGAGCATCCCGCGTTTGTGGGCGCCTTCCGCTGATCGGGTTGAAACTATTCGTCGAGGAGTTTGCCGCTCCACATCGGTTGGTTGCCGATGGCGATGCGGAAGGCGACGGCGGTGAGGATGGCGATGAAGATGACCGGAGCGATCGCGGACGGCAGATACCAGGCGGAGAAGTCGACGGACATCGGCAGGAAGAATGCGACGCTGAAGATCGTCTGTGCGGTGACGATTCCGAGGAGGCCGACGCGAACGACGACGGCGGTCCAGATCGCGGCGATGACAACCGTGCCGCCGAAGATGTACGGGTTGCCCCCGGAGGCGAAGGCGGACGCGATGAGCAGCAGAAGGTAGAACCCGGCGGCAGCAAGGCTGCGGCGGCGCAGCACGATGGCCAGCACGACGAGCAGAACGACCATCGCCAGGCCGGTGATGATGCCGCTGCTGATCTGCGAGGCAACCTCGGAAATGGCGACGCGCACGCCAAGCAGGGTGTTCACAGCCCATGTCGCCGGAGTTCCGGGCGCTCTCCAGCCGAGCCGTCCTGGCAGCCACGGTGTGGCCGTGGCGATGAACACATGCGCGAGACCGGCGGCGATGCCGATGAGCAGATCGCGTCCGACGAGGGGATCGCGAATGTTGCCGCCGATCAGACGCGACCAAGCGATGAGGCGCTCCGGCCAGCGTCGCCGCACGTACGGCTCGAGCGCGACGTAGAGAAAATAGTAGGCCACGGCCCAGAGGAGAGCCATCCGGACCGCGGAAATTATGACGCTACTCTCGTGGGCAAAGACGGCGCGATGATCGGCGGCCAGTAGTCTGGCGCTGCACTCGATCGCGAAGACAGCGGCCGCGACATGCGACGCTCCACTGCGATCTCCCCGGCGCGTCCGAAGGTTGCGCCACGCAAGCACGATCGTGGCGAGCGTGAGTGAGGTGAAGAGGATTGTTTCGAAGATCGCCAGGGAAGGCGTTTCGAAGGGCTGGCGTCCGACTGCGCTTGGATCGTCGTTCCACGGTCCGGTGATTTTGAAGAAGACGGGCACGCCGCCCGCGGCAGCCGCTTCGATGTGAGCCGGCTTGGTTCGATCATCGGGCCAGAACCCGTTCCATGCCACGCGCTCGTCGGCGAAGAACGGAGGAACGATGCGCGGCGTGACGCTGGTAAGCGTTGCGGAATCGAAGCCGGCCAGGCGAAGCACTTTGCTCCAATCGGCGTGCGCTGTTGTCGCGTGCCCCCGAGGGGCTGCCAGTCCGAAGAGCCGGCCGTTGGTATCGACTTCGATCGTGACCATGCCTTCGCGGAGCGGCGGGTCATCCTTCGATGCTGCGGTGTTGTCGGAAAGCGTCGTCAGCGGCGTCGCACTTTCGCGGAGCCGAAGAACGACGGAGGGCGGGCCGCTGCGCAGGTGATCGAAGCGCTTCGGCGAGCGATCGTGTTCGCTCAGCCAGGCGAGATACGGAGACTGCGCTTCGAATGCGCGCACGCGATATTTTCCCGGCTCGATGCCGATCGCGCGGCCGATGTCGATGGCGTTCTGCTCGAGCACCTCGGGCGGCTTCTCGAACGGAATCTTCGACATGATCCGCCAGTCGGAGGTGATGCCGAGGATGCAGGCGAGCATCACGGCGATCGCTCCGACCCAGCCCCAGGCCGCTGCGGGAGAGAGCGTTCCTTCGATGCCGGCAGAGGCGACAAGATCGGGCGACGGTGTCTCGCCGGCGGCAATTGCGGCAGCGAGCGGATCGCCGCCGGGGAGCGCTTCGAAGACCTGCCGCGCCGATCGTGGACGCTGCGATGGATCGCTTTCGAGGCAGCGCAGGATGATGCGCTCGACAGCCGGCTCGATGTCGCGCACGACATTCGACGGCGTCGTGATCTGGGTGGCGTGCTCGCGGCGCAGGTCTGGAATGGTGCGTCCGCTGCGGGCGCGGCGGCCGGTGAAGATCTCGTACATGACCAGGCCGAGCGCGTACAGGTCACTCTGCACCGTTGCCGCTTTTCCTTCGAGCTGCTCGGGCGCCATGTAGGCGGGCGTGCCGGCGACGATGTTGCTGTCGACGGCATCCTCGCTGGCGAGCGCGAGGCCGAAGTCGGTGATGCGCGGCTCGCCGCGGCCGTCGATCATGATGTTGGCCGGCTTGAGGTCGCGATGAAGGATGCCTTTCGCGTGCGCCGCGGAAAGGCCGGCAGCGACGCCGCGCGCGATCTCCACCGCTTTGTCATGCGCGAGGCGTCCGATGCGCTGGAGCAGCCGCGCCAGATCCTCGCCGTCGACGTACTCCATGGCCACGAAATGCGCACCATCCCATTCGCCGATGTCGTAGACGCGGCAGACGTTCGGATGCGCGACCTGGCGGCCGAGGCGGACCTCGTCGTGGAGGAGAGCGAGTTGTGTGGCGTCGCGTGCAAACACCGCAGGAAGGAACTTCAGCGCCACCTGCTGGCCGAGTTTCAGATCATCCGCGCGGTAAACCTCACCCATGCCGCCGGAGCCGAGAAGGCTGACGATGCGATACCTGCCGGCGATGATCGAGCCGGGCGCAAATTGCGCGTACGGCAGCGACGAACGCGGCGTCGTTTCGTTAAGGCGGACAGTTTCGTCCGGCGCGGGCGTTTGCATGTTTGGAAGGGAACATTGTACGCGGGGGAGGGAGCGCCAATTGCTTCAGCAAGCGCATCCTTGTTAAAGCGCGCCTCGACTCCGGCAAGGTGAGGAACGTCCTCGATAAGAGAGACCAGAATCTGGTCAACATCAACCAGATTCTGGTTATCAACAGCCAGATTCTGGTTGATAACAGCCAGATTCTGGTCATCAACAGCCAGGTTCTGGTTGATAACAACCAGATTCTGGTCATCAACAGCCAAGTTCTGGTTGATAACAGCCAGATTCTGGTTGATGACGTCCAGATTCTGGACAACGTTACCCTAAAGGCGATCCGCAGATGTCGCAGATGGCGCTTTCAAAATGGGGTCAGGTCCAAATTTGAAAGTGACGAAACACGACAGGGTGTAGCCGACAGGTTTTGTCACTTTCAGATTCAGACCTGACCCCATTTTGAAAGCGGCGTGTGCGAATGAGGGGGCGAGACGGCCCTCAATCCCAGTTCAGTACAACGTCCGGCAGCTTCGTCTTTCCGCCGTGGCCGTCGATGATCTCTACCTGCACGTCCGTCCAGCGCGGCACGCCTTTCGGGCGCTTCGGCAGGGTTAGCGTGAATCCGGCATGGCGTACGCGGGGGTACCAGGGGAACTTCATTTTCACATCGTAGCGGTCGGTGGGTGTGGCGCGATAGCGATGCGTGTCGTTGTCGAGCATCACATCGACCTCGGTGATCCCGTTCGGCGCGAGGGCCCAGCCGCTTATCGTGAGCGGGCCGGTGACGTTCTGTTCGGCGTGTGGTGTGTCGACGATGCCGAATGTGCGGCCCATGTAGGTGGCCTCGCCGCGAAGGGCGCGCTGGAGCTCCTGATCGTCGGTGAAACTGGCGCCGTCGCGTTTGTCGGGCGGACGCAGCTCGTGCCAGTTGGGAACATTGGCCGTGACTGCGAAGAGGTAGTCGCCTCCTCCTCGGTGATCGAACCGCCGGACGAAGTTGATGCGCCCGAGGCCGAGCTCGCGGCCGAGCCAGGCATGGGTCGAATCGGAGGCGCCGCGCAGCCAATCGTCGTGCACGAGGAGGAAGTGGCAATCGTTGTGCACGAGCAGCGGGAGCAGATCGTCAGGAATGGTTTTCATCGCCGCCATTTCCCTGATCTTCGCGTGCAGCGGCGGTTCGAAGCCGGACGTTCCGTTCATCAACGGCTTGTGATGAATCGTCGCGCCGAACTGGTAGAGGTACGGCGCGATGCCCTCTGACACCGGGATCTCCAGCGTGCCTCCGGAAAACTTCGTGTCGTGCATCCAGACGTAGGCGGGGTCGGCGGCATCGAGCGCATGCTCCCAGCGGAACATCGGCAGGACGTCGTGAATCGACAGCACGATGAGAAGCGCGGCAACGCCCCAGCGCGCGACCTTCGACCGGCGCGCGTTGATCCACGCCGCCGCGCCGCACGCGCTCGAGCCAGCCAGTCCGACGTAAGCGATGCTGGCCCAGCGTGACGTGATGCGAATGCTGCGGAACGGGAGAAAGTGATCGAACAGAAAAGAGTGCAGGAAAGCGTGAAGCCCCAGCGAGCCGAGGACGCCGAGGACGATCCAGAGGAGCATCACCCAGATCTCGACCGGCATCCGCGAGCGGGCCGCGAGCGTGCGCAGCGATTGCGCGTGTTCCGCCGATCGTGCGTTGGGCAATCGCAGCGAGAGGCGAGCCACGATCGCGATGACGAGGCAGACGATCGGCGTGCCGGCGGAATCGATCGCGATGAGCGTGCGGCCGAAGAGTGTCCATTCGTAGTGAAGCGTGGCCGTGCCGATGTACGTGGCGACGGAGAAGACGACGATCACCGTGTCGAGCAGAAGCAGTAGCCAGCGAGGGACGGGACGCGCATCGAGCGGCACCGGACGTTTGCTACGATCGAGCAGCAACGCGCTGGCGGTGAGGAAGAGCATCATCAGTCCGGGGAAGAGCGCCCTTTCCGGGAGGACCTTCTCGCGGTCGGAGACATCACCGTACGCGCGGTTCTTGCTGCTCGAGGAGAGCCAGTCGTTCCAGGTCGCGGAGCCTGCCATCGCTGCGTTGCGGTCGCGCACCATCCCGTACAAGTCGGAGACGCGTTTGTATGGCAGCAGCACCGGCACCATCAGCGCCGCGGCAAGAATCGTCGCCAGGCCCGCGCCCATCAACGTGCGCCAGCGAAAGCGCACGGAGAGCAGCGCGAGCAGGGCCACCGACAGGACGAGCGCGGTCGTGCCGAAGAGGAACTGATGAATGTTCGTGAGGCCGTTCATCAGCACGCAGAGTCCGTACAGCACCGCATTGCGCGCGACCGGACGCCGCCAGTAGTGAATGAGCGCGGCGAGCATCAGCGGCATCCATCCGCCCCAGACGAATTGCAGCAGGGCGAAGTAGTCGACGCGAAAGCTGACGAAGGCGTAAAGGATGCCGGCCACGAGCCCCGCGGCCGCCGAGCGCGTCAGCGTGCGCCCGAGGACGTAGGCACCGTAGCCGCTGAAGGCGTAGCCGAGGAGGAGCGCGACGTTGTAGATAGCAAGCGGCGTGAAGCCGAGGAGATAGAACGGAAACGAGACGATGGCGATGCCGAAGAGGTTCTCGCTGTACGCCAGCGGATCCTTGCTGGGGTAGAAGATGTTGGCTTTGTAGAGATGCGATGGCGCGCTGGTGATGGCGTGCAGATCCCAGTCGAGGATCCATGTGTTCAGTAGCGGATCGCCGAGGTAGGCGACAGCGGTGTCGAGACGCGCGGCGACGGGCCACGTCAGAACGATCGTGAACAGGAGAAAGAAGACGAACGCACCGACCTCCTGGAGCACGCGCACTCCCAACGGATGCGCGCTCTCCGCGCGATAGCCGATTTGTTCTGGCGACACCGGACGGGAGAGTAGCGGTGAGGTGACGGGGGCGCAAGGTGGGGCTGTCCAAAAAGCGTCTCACGCGGAGACGCGGGGGACACGGAGAAAAACCTCTGCGTTCTCCGCGTCTCCGCGTGAAACGCTTTTTTGAACATGGACCGCGAGCTCACTGCCAGTTCAGCACGATGTCTGGGAACTTCGTTCGTCCGCCGCGGCCGTCGATGACTTCGATCTGGGCGTCGGTCCACTGCGGCACGCCGCGCGGGCGTTTCGGGAACGTGAGCGTGAATCCGCCGTGCTTGTCTTTCGGGTACCAGGGATACTTCGCCTGCACGTCGTAGCGCACGGTGGGCACGGCGCGGTAGCGGTACTTGCCGTTGTGCAGAATCACGTCGACGGCTGCGACGCCGTTGGGCGAGAGGGCCCAGCCGTTGACGACCATCGGTCCTGTGACGGTCGAGTCGTAGCGCGGCGAGTCGACGACGCCGAAGGTGTGATTCATATACGTCGCCTCCCCCCGCAGCGCGCGCTGCATCTCCAACTCCTCGGTGAAGCCGGCGGCATCGCCACTCTCCGGCGGGCGCAGACCGCGCCAGTTCGGGACGTTCGATGTCACCGCGAAGATGTAGTCGCCGCCGCCGCGATGATCGAAACGCCGTACGAAGCCGATGCGTCCGAGTGCGAGCTCGCGGGTGAGCCAGAGGTGCGTCGGCTCCGATGCGCCGCGCAGCCAGTCGTCGTGGACGAGCAGGAAGTGGCAATCGTTGTGCGCGAGCAAGGGCAACAGCTCATCCGGAATGACCTTCTTGCTGGCCATCCCGGCGATCTTCGCGTGCAGCGGCGGCTCGAAGCCGGAGGTTCCGTTCATCAGCGGCTTGTGATGAATCGTGGCTCCGAATTGATAGAGATACTGCGCGATCCCCTCGGATACCGGCATCTCCAGCGTGCCGCCGGAGTATTTCGTGTCGCGCATCCAGACGTACGCCGGGTCGGTGATCTCGAGCGCGTGCTCCCAGCGAATGATCGGCAACACGTCGTGGATTGCCAGTGCGATGAGGAGCCCAGCGATTGCCCAGCGCGCGATCTTCGTCCGGCGCCGTTCGATCCATGCCGCGGCGCCGCACGCGCTTGCGCCGGCGAGGCCGACGTAAGCATCGGTGGCCCAGCGCGCCGGCACGCGCATGCTGCGAAACATCGTCAGGTGATCGTAGAGAAAGGTGTGCACGAAGGTGTGCAGCCCGAGCGAGCCGAGAACGCCGAGGACGATCCAGAGCAGCATCACCCAGATCTCGATCGGCATGCGGGAGCGCGCTGCGGCAGTTCGCAGCGATTGCAGCGTGTCGCCCGACAGACCCTTCGGCAGTTGGAGCGAGAGCCGCACCATGACCATCACGATCAGGATGACGAGCGGCACATCGGAGGAGGCAGGTTTGGATGTGGTGTGGAAGGCGACGATGGTGTGCCCGAGGAGCCGCCACGCATAGTTCTTCGTCGCCGCGCCGATGTAGGTGCCGATGGCCATCGCCACGATGATGGCGTCGAGAAGATGCAGGAGCCAACGCGGGACGGGGCGGGCATCGAGTGCGACCGGCAATTTGCGCCGGTCGATCAGCAACGCGCTGGCAGTGAGGAACAACATCATCAGCCCAGGAAAGAGCACCGCCTCGGGGCGTACATTCGCCGGATCGGCGATATCTCCGTAGGCGCGGTTCCGGACGTTCGCGGAGAGCCAATCGGTCCAGATCGCGGAGCCCCACATCGCGGTGTTGCGGTCGCGAACCATTCCGTAGAGCTCGGAGACTTCCTTGTACGGCAGGAGCACGGGAACCATCAGCGCCGCGGCGAGAATCGTCGCCAGCGCTGCGCCGATCAGCGTGCGCCACTTGAATCGCGTCGTGAGCAGTGCGAGTAGCGCAATCGATAAGACGATTGCCGTCGTGCCGAACAGGAACTGATGAATGTTCGTCAGGCCATTCATCAGCACGCAGAGCCCGAAGAGGATTGCGTTGCGCGTCGTTGGCCGCCGCCAGTAGTGCAGCAACGCGGCGAGCATCATCGGCATCCATCCGCCCCAGACGAACTGCAGGTGCGCGAGATGGTCGGTCCGGAAGTTGACGAACGAGTAGAGGATGCCGGCGACGAGGCCGGCGGGGACGGAACGCGTGAGCACGCGCCCGAGAACGTACGCGCCGTAACCGCAGAAGGCGAAGCCGAGGAGGATGGCGATGTTGTAGACGGCGAGCGGCGTGAATCCGAGGAGGTAAAAGGGCAACGCAACGATGGCGATGCCGAAGAGGTTCTCGCTGTAGGCCAGCGGGTATTTGCTGGGATAGAAGATGTTGGCGTCGTAGATGTGCGTGGGCGCGTTGGTGATGCTGTAGAGATCCCAATCGAGGATCCAGGTGTTGAGAAGAGGATCGCCGAGGTCGGGGACGGCGGTGTTGAGATGGCTGGCGACGGGCCAGATCAAGATGACGGTGAAGAGCAGGAAGAAAGCGAACGCGCCCACCTCGCGAAGGAGGCGCATCCAGAACGGGTGGACGTCGTCCGCGCGATAGCCGAAAGGCTCGGATGTCATCGATAGGGAGAGTAGCAGACGTGTCGCGTTGCCGGGACGAAGGCCGGTGTTATTCAAGTCGCGTTGTGCGAACGCGAAAGTCGCCACCGAGCCGGTGGCGGTACAGCCGTCGAGCCGACGGCGCTACGCCTGCCCATGCCACGAGCGAGCGACGTGCGCGCGTGTAGCGCCGCCGGCCCGGCGGCTGTATCGCCGGCGGCCCGCCGGCGGTTGTGAACGTTTGATATCTTCGCGCCCATGATCAACAAAGTGGTCGCATCCGCGGACGAAGCGGTCCGCGACGTCGCCGATGGCGCTACGCTCGTCGTTGGCGGCTTCGGACTCTGCGGGATCCCGGAAAACCTGATCAACGCGCTCGTCAAGCGCGGGGTCAAGGGCCTCACTTGCGTCTCCAACAACGCCGGCGTCGACGATTGGGGCCTCGGCCTCCTTCTTCAGACGCGCCAGATCCGCAAGATGGTCTCGTCGTACGTCGGCGAGAACGCAGAGTTCGAGCGCCAGTTCCTCGCCGGCGAGCTGGAAGTGGAGTTCGTGCCGCAGGGAACGCTGGCCGAGCGGATGCGCGCGGGCGGCGCCGGCATTCCCGCGTTCTTCACGCCCGCCGGCTACGGCACGATTGTGGCCGAGGGAAAAGAGACGCGCGAGTTCGACGGACGGATGTACGTGATGGAGCGCGGCATCGTCGGCGATTTCTCACTCGTCGCCGCGCAGAAAGCGGACCGGCTGGGCAATCTTCAGTATCGCAAGACCGCGCGCAACTTCAATCCGATGGCGGCGACGGCGGGGAAGATTTGTATCGCCGAG
>DATLVW010000423.1:0-2269 GCA_035577085.1 Thermoanaerobaculia bacterium | reverse complement strand
CAGCGGGGTTTTGCCTCCGCAGCAGTAGTCAATCTTCCAGGCTTCAAACACGCGGATCGAGAGCGGCATCGCAGCAGCAAGGTCGCCTACGGTTTGTCCAGCTACGTCAAAGGTCGTGGTCATGGTTGTTTCCTCCGTCATGAGCACATTGTCGTGCCGCACAAGGGCCGAGCACATGACGGATGTCATACGGAATTGAGATCGTGTCGCAGCGATGCGTCAGCGCGCGGCGGGCGAGGTCCGTATGCTTCGGAGGAGACTCAGCAGCAAGCCGATGAACGTGAGGGACCACGCCGCGAGTGCGATGACCACGAAGACCCTCGGGATGAGCTGCAGCATCGGAATCCCGGCCACGTTCGCCAGCCGGAACGTGCAGACCGTGTACATGCCGAGCGGGAAGACCGCGCCCCAGTAAAGCGGGCTGTACGTCAGCGGGAAGCGCTTGTAGACGTGGCGCCAGAATCCAAGGATCAGCAGCATCGGTATCCACCAGGTGGCGGTGGCCCAGAAAAGGATCGTGAAGCCAAGCGTGAAGGGATGGAGCATGGTGAGCAGCGGCGAGAACTTCGCGTTCGCGATCAGCAGCGTGCCGGCCAGCGTCGAGATGGCCATCGCTCCCATGTTGATCCAGTACGGCGGCATCAGGTCGGACGGCGCGAAGCGGAAGAACGTGTAGCGATAAAAGATGAGCGAGATGAGCCAGATGTAGAGCATGCCGCCGGCGAGCCAGAACGAGAGGCTCACGAACAGCAGCAGCTCCGCGTGCGACGTCGAAGGCGCGAGAATCGACGCGAGCGTCGACACCGACTGCGTAGCCACTACGGCAACGAGCCAGCCACCGTTGATGCCCTGATCGAGCGTCGGCTTCACTTCCTTGACCGTGAGCGCGGTGAAGACTGCGTAGACCAGCACGACCCAGAGAACGAGCGTGGCGATCCAGAACGCGAATCCGAACCGCTCTCCGTTCGCCACGATCACGAGCTGCGATCCGAGGACGCTCGTCGCTGCCACGGCGGTGAAAAAGCCAACGCCGCGCTGATGGTCCGCAATATCCGCGATCACGTCTCGCGGGTAGCGAACGATCCGCACGATCGTCAGCGCCCAGAGAACGGCGAAGGCGAGAAGATTGATGCCGAGGAGAAGTTGGGGGATGAAAGGGACGTGGAGCAGTTGGGCGGCAATCGAGACGATTCCGGTTGCCATGACGAGTGCGAAATACGCCGGATGCAATGTGCGGATGGTCTCGCCCGAGGCCGCGGTCACTGCCGGCGCTCCAAGCGATAAATGTAGGAAAGCAGGCCCGCGTTGAACGCAAAACAGATGAGGCTCGCCACTGCCGCGGGAATGATCACCCGCTCCTGACCGGCCAGGAACGCGTTCATCGTGGCGGTCAGCAGCCAGAGCTGCAACACCGCGATGATGACGACGATCGAGAGGATGCCGAAGACGATCGTCATCTTCTGCTGCCGCGAGACCGCGCGCTTCATGCCCGCACCTCGGTTCCCACCGCGTAGAGATCGTCGCCGCGAATCTCGAGCAGGATGCGCTCGAGTGCACGTCGCGGCGGCCCGGCAATCGGTACCCCTGTGGCCAGTTCAAAGGAACCGTTGTGACACGGGCAGTGGAACCGGCCGTTGGCGACGTCCGGAACGACCGCGCAGCTCAGGTGCGTGCACTTCTGGTTGTATGCGAAGTACTGCTGCGCGCCGGTCCGCACCACGACGCAGATGTCATGCGCCTCGGGATAGTTGAAAACGAGCGAGCTGCCGACGGCAATCGCATCCGCGCGCGCCACGCGCCTCACCGGCGGCTTTCCTTTTCGTTTGCGGGCGAAGTTCTCGATGACGATCCAGAGTTGGCCGACGACGAACGCGAAGCTCGTCAGCACGAGAAACTTGGTGAAATCGCGGCGGGCCACGAGCTCGTCCTGCGGCCAGTCGATCGGAAAGTCGTTTCGCCACTGTGGCTGATCGTGGTACGGCCGACCATCGGGCGGAATGGAGAGCTGATCAGGTGTCGTGCGCGTGGGTGTCGTGGTCATGCGAATCAAGCCCTCACATGTCGTCGAAGACGGAATCGAGCATGGCCGCGCTTCCGACCGGGCTCTCCTCCATCGCGGAAAGGACGTCGATGTGCTGCACACCCGCGTCGCGCGGCACCATCATGTTCACCTTCGTGGTGATGGTCTGCTCACCAAACTGGAACGTGTTGACCGGCTCGGAGCGTGGGCGAAGGTGCTCAATCTCTTCGCGCGTCCCGTAGTAAAGCG
>DATLVW010000422.1:0-2279 GCA_035577085.1 Thermoanaerobaculia bacterium | reverse complement strand
GCAAACTGCAGCGCGGGCGCGCATGCCGGAGTCGATCCCGATGACAATCTGCCGGGGTCGGGCCGCGTCCTGGACATCTCGACCGCCTCGCCGGTCGTTCTCCCCGACGGATCCATTGTCTACGGCTCATACACCCGCTACAACGACCGGAACGGCCACCTGATGCATTTCTCCGCCAACGGCGCGTACCTCGGCGCCTACCCATTCGGCTGGGACACGACGCCGGCGGTCTGGCAGCACGACGGAACCTACTCGCTGGTGACGAAGCAGAACTTCTACGGCGATCCTCTGCTGCGGACGGATCTGGGCCATTTCATGATCCAGCTCAACCCGCAGTTGCAAGTGGAGTGGCAATTCAAGAATCCATCGCGGTCGGTCTGCCGGGGCGGCACTTGCGCCGACGAGAAGTTCGGCTTCGAGTGGTGCGTCAACGCCACGGCCATCGATGCGCAGGGCACCGTCTACGCAAACGGCGAAGATGGAATCCTTTACGCGATCGCCCAGGGCGGCATCGTCCTCGACCGCTTCTCCCTCTCCGCACCGCTGGGCGCCGCCTATACGCCCCTTGCCATCGATGCGCAGGGACGCATCTACGCACAATCCGGCGGCCACCTGTTCGCGGTCGGAGGCGTCCCTGCGCGGAAGCGGGCCGTTCGCTAGTCGGACAGGAATGAACCACAGAGACACTGAGGACACAGAGAAAAACCTTCCCTGCGGCCTCAGCGTCTCTGTGCGTGGCGGACTTCCGCAGAATAGGCCGCAACTCCGGGCTGTTGGCCAAAAAAAGTCCAAGTCTGCAACTTTCCTGTCGCGAATCCGTTGACATCACGCAGTCCAATCACCAGGGCTGATGCCCGTCTGGAGTTGAAAGTCACATGAGCGCTGTCTTATCGTCACTCAGCAAGCCGAAGCCGAAACGCTCGCGCAAGAAGCTCTACTGGATCATCGGCATCATTCTCGTCATCGCCATCGCCGGCGTTGCCGTGGCAATGTCGAAAAAGCGCGAGAAGCCGATCCTCGTCACCACCGACAAGGCGTTCCGGAAAACGATCACGCAGCTCGTTACGGCAACCGGCAAGATCCAGCCGGAGATCGAAGTGAAAATCTCGCCCGAGGTCTCGGGAGAGATCATCGCGCTGCCGGTCAAGGAAGGGCAGATCGTGCACAAGGGCGACCTTCTGCTGCGCATCAAGCCCGACACGTACCGCGCGCAGGTCGAAGAGCAACAGGCGGCGCTGAGCAGCGCCCGCGCCGCGAGCGCGACGCAGAAAGCGCAGCTCGCGAAAGCGCAGGCCGACTATCAGCGGTCGCAGCATCTTTTCGAAGCGCGGCTGATCCCCGAGTCCGACCGGAAGGCTGCGCAGACGAACTATGAGATCGCGCAGTCGGCGCTCAACGCGTCGCAGTTCGATATCCAACGCTCCGAAGGTGCACTCCGCCAGATCAATGAGGCGTTGTCGAAGACGACCATCGTCGCGCCGAGCGACGGCTCCATCAGCTCACTCTCCAGCCGCCTCGGCGAGCGCGTCGTCGGCACCAGTCAGTTCGCAGGCACGGAAGTCATGCGCATCGCCGACCTCACCAGCATGGAGGCGCGCGTCAACGTCAACGAGAACGACATCGTCAACGTGAAAGTCGGTGACACGGCGCGCATCAGCGTCGACGCCTATCCCGACCGCAAGATCGCCGGCGTCGTCCGCGAGATCGCCAGCACCGCAACCACGAACAACGCGGGCACGCAGGAGCAAGTGACGAATTTCGAAGTGAAGATCCGCGTCAACGATCCAACCGTGCATCTCCGTCCCGGCATGAGCACGACCGCCGACATCGAGACCGACACGGTGCAGAACGCGATCGTCGTGCCGATCCAGAGCGTCACTGTCCGCACTACGGATAGCAAACTGTCGCCCGAGGAGCGCGAGAAACAAACTTCGCAAAGCGTCTCCAAAGAAGACGACAACAAAGCCGAAGTGAGTAACCAGACTCTCGAGAAGCAGAAGGCGCGCGAGCAGCGCGAGAAGCTCGTGCGCGTCGTCTTCATCAAGAACGGCGACACCGTGCGCCAACAGAAAGTTGAGACCGGAATCGCCGACACGACGTTCATCGAGATCAAGAACGGCATCAAGGTCGGCGACGAAGTCGTCTCCGGCAGCTACACCGCCATCAGCCGCAAGCTGAAGGATGGAGCGAAGGTATCGATTGAGAAGCAGGCGAAGAGTTAATTCGAGATATCAGAGATTAGAGACAAGAGATCAGAGGAAAGCCGCCCCTCGTCTCTG
>DATLVW010000421.1:0-8330 GCA_035577085.1 Thermoanaerobaculia bacterium | reverse complement strand
CGCGGCAAGGGCGTGCAGACGATCAAGCTGCACAAAACAGAGCTGTTCCCGGAGAAGGTGGTCGGCACGGCGGTGGTCGGCGAGGCAGGGACGCTGGTCGTGCAGGCGGGCAAGCGGCACACGAACCTGAAGGGCGCGGATCTCGAGCCGTACATCGGGAAGCGCGCGCAGCGGGGACTGAAACTGCCGCGTGGCTTCCAGAGCGTGTCATCGATCCACGCGTGGAGCGATCGGGAGTTGCGCAACGGGGGCGATCTCGTGATGTAGCTTTGCGCTTCGCGCGAAAAATAGAATGAACACTCGTCGGCGTATCGCACTCGCTGCCATCATCGTTCTCACGATCGCGCTTGATCAGGGGACGAAGTTGATCGCCCGGCAAACGCTGATGAACGCGTTCCCGCGCCACTACGCGGGGGTGCTCACGCTGCTCTATACCGAGAATCCGGGCGCGTTTCTCTCGTTGGGCTCGAACCTGCCCGTCAACGTGAGGCATCTCATCTTCGACGGGCTGGTCTCGGTCGGACTGCTCGCGGCGGCGTTTGCGCTCTTCACCGGACGAATGGGATTGGAGCGCGATGCGGTGACCATCGCGTTCATCATCGGCGGGGGCGCCGGTAATCTGATCGATCGCTTCCGATTCGGTGGGCTCGTCACGGACTTCATCTATCTCGCGATAGGGCCGCTGCATACGGGCGTGTTCAACATCGCCGACATGGCCATCACGGGTGGCGTGATCGCGATCGCAATCTTGTGGGCGGTCAGCGCGATGCGAAAGCGATGATGCCGGCGACTCCGGCAGCGAGGATCACGAAGGGCTCGGGGATGCGTTTCCAGAACGCGACGATGGCGAAGGCGATCAGGGCGATCGCGATCGTGAGCAGGTCGCCGAGGGCGTCGCGGGCGACGAGCACGGTGGTGCCGAACAGCACGCCGACGACGGTCACACCGACGCCGCGAACGAAGCCGGCCAGCCGCCGGTTCGCGCGATGCCGCAGCAGGATCGGCGTGGCGATGACGGTGAAGAGCACCGAAGGCATGAAGATGCCGAGGGTCGCTGCCAGCGCGCCGGTGAATCCACTCATCAGGTAGCCGACGAACGTCGCGGTGATCACGACCGGGCCGGGCGAGATCATGCCGATGGCGACGGAGTCGAGAAACTGGCGCATCGTCAGCCAGTGGTATTCATCGACGACTTGCGTCTTCAGAAAGGGGACGATCACGAGGCCGCTGCCGAAGACGAGAAGTCCGGTCTTGAAGAAGAAGAGGAAGAGCTTCGCGGGTGCGCTCGCGAATAGGGCCGCAGGTGCGAGAAGCATCCTCTTCTCATCGCGAGACGGCGGTTGGCAAACGTAGGTCGGACTCTCTAGTCCGACTGGCGGCGCGTTTTGTCGGACTGGAGAGTCCGACCTACGTTCGCCAGAATCCTCCGTTCGCGGTGCGAAGACGAATGCGCCGATGACTCCCGCGACCATGAACAGCGGCGCGAGCTCGCGTTGCAGAATCACAGTCACGGCACAGGCCACCGCCGCGAAGAGCCAGGCCAGTCGGTCGCGGCGAAGTGTCCGGGCGCCGAGGTTGAGGCAGGCGTTGGCGATGAGCGCGACGACGGCCGGGGCGATGCCGTAGAAAAGCGCGCGCACTTCCCAACTGCCGCTGAAGCGAACGTAGAGCGCGGCGGCGATCGTGACGAGAACGAAGGGCGCCAGTCCGAACGCGATGGCGACAGCAACTCCGCCGCCGACGCCGAAACGGATGTAGCCGCAGTAGACGCCGAGTTGATAGGCCAGCGGGCCGGGACAGGCGGCGGCGAGGGCGAGGCCGGACTCGTATTCATCACTTGTGATCCAGCCGCGTTGCTCGACGAGGTCGCGACGCATGGCGTTGGCAAGAGCCGCGGGGCCGCCGAAGCCGAGAGCGCCGAGGCGGAGAAAGTAGAGGAGGAACGGAGCGAACCGAGGCGTCACGCTGTAACTGTAGCATCTAGTGATACAGTTGTGTCATGGCACCCGAGGAGAGACGCTGGCTGCTGCTGATCCACCAGCTCCCGCCAGAGCCGGCGTACCTGCGCGTCCGCGTAGCAAGGCGACTGCAACGCATCGGCGCGATCGCCATCAAGAACACGGTCTACGTCCTCCCCGACAATCGCGCGACGCGTGAGGATTTCGAATGGACCGTGAACGAGATCCGCGAAGGCGGCGGCGAGGCGAACCTCTTCGAGGCGCGCGTCGTGGCCGGTCTCGCCGATGCGGAGATCGAGCAGCTTTTCAATGCGGCGCGCAACGAAGACTACGACGCCGTCGCGGCCGATGCTGGGTCGCGCGAGCTGGCCGCCGACGTGGCCCGGCTGAAGAAGCGGTTGGCCGAAATCCGCGCCATCGATTTCTTCGGCGCGGCCCAGGGCGCCGCGGCAAGTGCTCGGATCGCGGCGATGGCACGGAGGATCGCCGGCGAGGAGAGTCCGATGCAGGTGATTGATGATGCCGCGGCGTACACGAACCGCACCTGGGTAACCCGGAGTGGCGTTCACGTCGACCGCATGGCCTCGGCGTGGCTCATCCGCCGTTTCATCGATCCCGAGGCCGAGATCCGGTTCGTGGCGGCACGAAATTACAGGCCGCGTGCGGGCGAGATCCGCTTCGACATGATGGGCGGCGAGTTCACGCATGTCGGGAACCGCTGCACGTTCGAGGTGATGGCCGCACGCCTCGTGCCGCACGACCGCGCCGTCCGCGCGATCGGCGAGGTGATTCACGACATCGACCTCAAGGAGACGGCGTTCGACCGTCCGGAAACAGCCGGGATCGGTCTGCTCATTGCCGGAATCGCCATGGGTCACTCTGACGACGAAGCGCGCATCGAGCGGGCCGCGGCGGCGTTCGACGATCTCTATGCGTACTACCAGCGAAAGGAACGATGACGTGCTTGCGCATCCTGCTTCTCAGCAACTCGTGAAGATGAGCAATTCCGGTCCCATGATTCTCACGCGCGACGACGTGCGCCGCCTGCTCGATCTCGATGATTGCATCGCCGCCGTCGCGGAGGTATTTCGCAAATCGGCGCGCGGCGAGATTTCGCCCGCAGGTGTGTTGAGCATGCACGCCGAGGGGGGCGGGTTTCACGTCAAGGCGGCGATGCTCGACGATGGCGAGGAGCGATGGTTCGCGGCGAAGACGAATGCGAACTTTCCGGGCAACGCGGCGCGATTCGGACTGCCGACAATTCAGGGCGTCGTGCTGCTGTTCGATGCGATTGCCGGGCGCCCGCTGGCGATCCTCGATTCGATCGAGCTGACGGCGCTTCGCACCGCGGCGGCCACGGCGGTGGCGGCGCGGCATCTGGCGCGGGCGTCGTCGTCGACCGTCACGATCTGCGGCTGCGGCGCGCAGTCGGCTGCGCAGCTTCTTGCACTCGCGCGCGTGTTGCCGTTGTCCGAGGTGCTCGCGTTCGACATCGACAGCGAGCGTGCTGCTGCCTTTGCGGCCGGGATGGCCGATGCGCCGTTCAAAGTGAAAGCGGCGAGCGATCTTCGGGCTGCGCTCCGTACCAGCGACGTCGTGGTGACCTGCACGACCTCGCGCCGCGCGTTTCTGATGCGCGACGACGTCATGCCGGGCACGTTCGTCGCCGCGGTCGGTGCGGACAATCCGGAGAAGCAGGAGCTCGATCCTTTCCTGATGGCGTGCAACAAGGTCGTCGTCGATTCGATCGACCAGTGTGCCGCGTTTGGCGATCTGCATCACGCGATCAGCGCCGGCGCGATGTCGGCAGACGATGTCTACGCGTCACTCGGCGAGATCGTGGCCGGCGATCTTCCGGGCCGCACGAACGACGAAGAGATCACGATTTTCGACAGCACGGGGACGGCGATTCAGGATGTGGCTGCTGCGGTGCTTGTGTACAAGCGCGCAGAAGCAGAGATCAGAGATTAGAGATCAGAGACTAGAGACCAGAGACTAGAGACCAGAGACTAGGGACTAACTAGGGACCAGAGATCAGAGACTAAACCAGCTTCCTGATCTCTGATATCTCTGATCTCTGCTTCTCCACTACACTCCGCCGCGCATGAGCGACGTTTCGCCCTATCTCACGTTCGATCGCGCGGCCTGGTCGGGGTTGCGCGGGGAAACCCCGATGACGCTCTCGCCCGACGATGTCGCGGAGTTGAGCGGGATCAACGAGGCGCTGTCGATGAAGGAAGTGGAAGAGGTCTACCTTCCTCTTTCGCGCCTGCTCAATCTTCACGTAGCCGCTTTCGATCAGCTCCACCGCGTCTCCTCCCGCTTCCTCGGCGCTGAGTCTCCGAAGGTTCCGTACGTCGTTGCCATCGGCGGGAGCGTCTCTGCCGGCAAGAGCACGACCGCGCGTGTGTTGCGAACGCTGCTGTCCCGCTGGCCCGATCATCCGCGCGTCGACCTTGTGACGACGGACGGGTTTCTTTTTCCGAACGCAACGCTGGAAGAGCGCGGGATCATGCACCGCAAGGGCTTTCCCGAGAGCTACGACCGACCGCGGCTCATCGAGTTCGTGTCGCAACTGAAGTCGGGCGTCTCGCCGCTGGCCGTGCCGCTGTACTCGCACTTCGCGTACGACATCATCGGCGAAGAGCAGGTGCTCGATCGTCCGGATGTTGTGATCCTGGAAGGGTTGAACGTGTTGCAGAGCGGCTCGATCCATTCCGTCTTCGTGTCGGACTTTGTCGACTTCTCGATCTACGTCGACGCCTCGGCGGACGATCTGGAGACGTGGTTTCTGGACCGCTTCCAGAAACTCCGCGAGACCGCCTTCCGCGATCCTGCATCCTTCTTTCACGCGTTCGCGGCGATGCCGGACGAAGAAGCGATCGCGATGGCGAAAGAGATCTGGCAGAGGATCAATCTCGCCAACCTGCACGAGAACATTCTGCCCACGCGCGAGCGGGCCACGCTGATTCTGGGCAAGGGCGCGAGCCATGTGGTGGAGCGAGTGCTGCTGCGCAGGTTGTGATCACGCGAAGCCGCGAAGACGCGAAGTTAGGATCCAACTTCGCGTCTTCGCGTCTTCGCGTGAGCGGCTTCGCGTGACCGGATAGAATCAGAGCATGCGGAAGCTGTTCATCGTCGCTCTGTTCTTCGTAGCCACCACCACCTTCGCCGCACCTCCCGCTTACGCGCCCAATCGCAAAGCGGGCGAAGGGGAGGGGCCGTTCACGCGGTTGATCATCCGGGGGGCGACGCTCGTCGATGGTACCGGCGCGCCGCCGATCGGGCCGGTCGACATCGTCATCGAAGGGAATCGCATCCGCGAAGTGCGCAGCGTCGGCTTCCCGAAAGTCCCGATCAAAGCCGATCGCAGGCCGAAAGATGCGATGAAAGAGATCGACGGCACCGGCCTCTGGGTGCTGCCCGGTTTCGTCGACATGCACGGGCACGCCGGCGGCGAAGAGCAGGGAACGACCGCGGAGTACGTCTTCAAGCTCTGGATGGCGCACGGCATCACCAGCGTCCGGGAGCCGGGCTGCGGCAACGGAGTCGACTGGTGTCTGCACGAGCGCGAGCGCAGTGCGAAGAACGAGATCGTGGCGCCGCGTCTTTTTCCCTACGTCTTCACCAGCCATCAGCAATGGGAGGGGGGCGCGATCGATTCGCCTGAGCAGGCGCGCAAGTTCGCGCAGTTCGTGGCAAAAAAAGGGGCTGACGGATTGAAGATCCTCAGCACCGGCGATCCGGTCTTCGATCCCGAGATCCTGGCCGCCCTCATCGACGAAGCCAACAAGCTCCACCTCGGCACCACCACCCATCTCGCGCAGATGGGCGTAGCACGCGCGAACATCATCGATGCCTCGCGCATGGGTCTTCGCGGCATGGAGCACTGGTACGGTTTGCCCGAGGCGCTTTTCACGGATCGAACGATTCAGGACTATCCGCGCGACTACAACTACAACGACGAGTCGAATCGATTCGGCGAGGCGGGCCGGCTCTGGAAGCAGGCCGCGGAACCGGGCAGCGAGAAGTGGAACGCCGTCATCGACGAGCTGGTTGCGAAAAAATTCAACATCGATCCGACGCTGACGATCTACGAGGCCAGCCGCGATCTCATGCGGGCCATGCGCGCCGAATGGCACGATCGCTATACGTTGCCTTCTCTCTGGCGCTGGTATCAGCCGAGCCGCACCGCGCACGGCGCGTACTGGTTCAACTGGACGACCGCGGACGAGGTGGAGTGGAAGAACAACTACCGCATCTGGATGCGCTTCCTGAACGACTACAAGAACCGGGGCGGGCATGTAACGACTGGCTCCGATTCCGGCTTCATCTTCAAGCTCTACGGATTCGACTACATCCGCGAGCTGGAGCTGTTGCAGGAAGCGGGGTTTCATCCACTCGAGGTCATCCGCTCGGCGACGATGTGGGGAGCGGAGGCGATCAACGCGCCCCGAGGCACGAAGGTCGAGTTCGGAATCGTCCGCCCGGGCATGCTCGCCGATCTCGTTCTCGTCGATCAGAATCCGATCGACAATCTCAAGGTGCTGTACGGCACGGGCTGGCTTCACGTGAATGACACCACGGGGAACGCCGAACGTATCGGCGGCATCAAGTACGTGATGAAAGACGGCATCCTCTACGACGCGAAGCAACTACTGCGCGATGTCGCGACGATCGTTGATCAGGCCAAGGCGGCGGAGGCGAAGAACCCGAAATGAAACGATTGATCGTTCTCGTGTTACTGCTCTGCGCCGCCTGCGGCGGTGAGAAACCCGAATCGGAGACGACGACGTTGCCTGCGTCGCCGCCTCAGCGGCATACCGGCCCCGGCGGCATCATCCCTTCGCCGCTGCCGGTGCCTGTTCACAAGCCGAACCGCTCCACACCGCAACAGTGCGCAGGCGATGGCTCCTACGAACAGGCGCTGGACTGTTTCCGGATCTCGTCGGGCTTTCCATTCATTTTGGAGAATCCGCACGGTGTTCAGGCGCAGGGGAAGATGACGCGCAGCACACCGGGGATGGAGCGCGTGCAATTCAAAGCTTCGGACGGTGCCTCGTGGACAGGCGAGGCGAAGGCAGCCGGCGTCGTCTGGAGCCGCAACGGCAAGCACGAGCAGTCGCCGCCCGACATCACCAATCGCGTCTGGCAGCGGACGACAATGGTGCTCGATCCGATGAAGAAGGAGGGCACGCCGCCGCCCACATTCGAGAAGTCGGGCGGCGAGATGTTGAACCACTACCATTTCACGAACGCCAATAGCGGCGAGGCGAACGACGTCTGGATCAGCACGAAAGATGGCCGGATCGTGAAGTGGACGGCGGGTGATTCGACGTTGCGGATCAAGTGAGGGTGTCGGGGGTCGGGAGTCGGGAGTCGGAGAAGGAAATGAAGATTGGTTGCGGATCTCGGTCGCCAGGTAGCGGAGGTCTGAGACGGTGAAGAAGAAGTCCTCTCCGACTCCCGACCCCCGAAAACCGACCCCCGCCGCCGGCTACTCGGGAACGCCTCTCGCGGCAAAGCTCGGCATGAAGCCCGGATTCTCAGTGCTTGTCGTCAACGAGCCGGCGAATTACGGGTTACTCCTTGCGCCGTTGCCTGAGCCTGTGACGTTCGTCAAGAAGTTGACCAACTCTGTCGATCTCATCCACCTCTTCACGAAGTCAGCCGCGGAGCTCGACGCGAAGCTGCGCGTGTGGCGTCACTCGATCAAGACCGACGCGACGATCTGGATCTCCTGGCCGAAGAAGGCATCGAAGGTAGCGACCGACATTACCGAGGATGTCATTCGCGAGGTTGCGCTTCCGCTGGGATTCGTCGATGTGAAGGTTTGCGCGGTGGATGAAACGTGGTCGGGGTTGAAGCTTGTCATTCGGAAGGAGCTGCGCTGATGCACAGCGCTGACTTCGCCCGCAACCCACTTCTCACGCGAAGCTGCGAAGGAGACCATCGCAACACCTTCGCGTGTTCGCGTCTTCGCGTGAGAAGTCTGGTCTCGTCAGCGGCGCCATAGCTGCCAGGCGGCGACTGCGATTCCGACGAGCGCCAGCGCGACGAGCAGCTTGTTGGCGGCGAGCGTCGACCAGATCGATGACTGCAGCTTGGTCTTCGGCACCTTCGCCATCGCATTCATTTCCAGGCGTCGCTGCGTGCCGCGCATCGACTCGTTGACCGCGGCTTTGAATGCATCGAGGGTGCGCGGCTCGTCGGCGGGCGCGACGGCCATGGCGCGCTGGGTATCGATGTGGATGACGTTCGACGGCATCGGCACGATGATCTTCTGACCGTGCTCGTCCGCAGCGACGTTGTAGGTTCCCTGGTCGAAGTAGAGCGGGCTCGGCCCGAGGCGCGTGTTGCGCAGGAAGACGA
>DATLVW010000420.1:0-4077 GCA_035577085.1 Thermoanaerobaculia bacterium | reverse complement strand
ATCGTCTCCGAGCCGCAGCGCGACTGGGACATGGCCTCGCTGGCCGACGTTGGCCACGCGGCCGAGCGACACCTCTTGCGGCTGTTCGTCGACCACGCCGGCATCTCGCCGCTGCACTACCTCCGCCTGATCCGCCTGGAGCGCGCAAGACAGTCCCTCGAATACGGCGCCACCGTCACGCGTGCCGCCGCCGTCGCCGGCTTCGGCTCCGACGTGCAACTGCGCCGCGCCTGGAGCCGCCAGTGGGGCGGCTCGCCCCGCGATGCGGCGCGTGCGGCGGAATCAGCTGCCTCGGCACCTCGATCACCGCGCACGACTCGATCTCGCAGTCGCTGAGACGCTCGCTTCGGTCGGTGTACGATGCCTCACACCTTCGGAGGCGCGGATTTCATCAGCCAGTTTGCGTAGTGTTTGCCGGGTTGCGCTGATCGCCGCGCTCTTTCTCGGAAACCGTGCCTTCGCGCTCGATCCTGGGCGGGCGCTGACGCAGGCTCGCCTTTCTGTCTGGGCGAATGGTTCAGGGCTGCCGCAGGCGACGATCGACGCCATCGTTCAGACGTCGGATGGGTACTTGTGGTTTGGCACCGAGGAGGGGCTGGTCCGGTTCGATGGAATGCGGTTCGTCGTCCATGACCGGCAAAATACGCCGGGACTCCGCAGTCCGTTCATCTCCTCGCTTTACGAAGCGCCGGACAAGACGTTGTGGATCGGCACCTACGGCGGCGGAGTGGCTCGTCTTCGAAACGGTCGGATCGAGGCGTTTCATCCGGAGCTGCTGGGGTCAGATCGCATTCGAACGTTTCATACGATGCGCGACGGAGCGATCTTCGTCGCCACGGCGGGTGGTGGGCTGCTCCGCTTCGACGGCGAAAAGGTCACGCGCTTCACGACTCGGGACGGGCTGCCGAGCGACCGGATCTGGACGATCGCCGACGACGGCGAAGACGGCTTGTGGGTTGCCACGTACGGTGGGGGAGCGGTTCGCTGGCGCGACGGACGCGTACAGCAGCGGATCACGACCCGCGAAGGTCTGCCGAACGATGTTGCGCGCGCGCTTCTGCGCGATCCCGATGGCACGCTGTGGATCGGAACCGACGGCGGCGGTCTGGCCGCATGGCGCGCGGGGTCGATCGTGCGCACGGTGACGATGCGCGACGGGCTGCCGAACGCGTTCGTCCGGACGATTCATCGCAGCCGCGATGGAAGCCTTTGGATCGGTACGGATGGCGGGCTGGCACGCCTGCGAGGATCGCGGGCCGAATCGATGGGCGTGGCGGAAGGCCTGCCAAGCGCCGCCATCCGCTCCATGATCGAGGATCGCGAAGGAAGCCTCTGGATTGGCACAGCCGGTGGGCTGGTCAGGCTGAGCGACACGCGCGTCCTCTCCTACACGCGGAAGGAGGGATTGAAGGTCGATACCGTCCGCGCCATTTTCGAAGCGCGCAACGGCGGCGTCTGGGTCGGGACGGAAGGGGGATTGTGCGAGGTTCTGCCCCGCCGCGTGCAGTGTCGCACGGAGGCAGACGGGCTTCCGCACGGCACGGTGTACGCGCTGATCGAGAGCCGCGATGGGAGTCTCTGGGTCGGAATGGACGGAGGCGGAATCGCCCGGTTTCGCGATGGCAAGTTCGTAGAAACGATCGATACGCGCAGCGCGGGTCTGCCAAGCGATCGTGTGCGCGCTCTCGTCGAAACGGCGCAAGGGGATCTCTGGGTCAGCATGGCCGCCGGTCTGGCGCTCGTTCACAACGGGCGGGCGGTCCGCATCAAGGAGTTCGAGGACCGGCAGCTCCGGCCACTTCTGGCGCTGCCCGATGGCAATCTCCTCGTCGGAACGGACGGCGCCGGACTGTGGCGCGTGAGCGGCGATGGGTCGAAGGTGAATGTGGTGGCGAGTCTGGGCAGCGGCCTCCAAAGCGACCGGGTGTTCAGCCTGACCATGGACGCCGGCAAGAGCGGCGTGTGGATCGGAACATCAGGAGGCGGTCTGTCGCGTCTCGATCTCGCGGATGGCTCCGTTCGATCGCTCACCAGACGCGATGGCCTGCATGACGACGTCGTCTTCGATGTCGTCGACGCCGGCCCTGGCGCGGATCTCTGGCTCACCAGCAATCGCGGCGTCTATCGCGTGCAGCGCGAGCGTGTGCTCGCGGCGATGATGGGGAAGAAGTCCGATCTGACCGGGACCGTTTACGGGACGATCGACGGGATGCCGTCCGCGGAGTGCAACGGAGCCTTTCCCGGAGCGATGCGCTCGCGTGACGGACGGATCTGGATCGCGACCGCGCGAGGTCTGGCCGTGATCGACCCCAAAGCGAACATTCGCAATGAGGTCCCGCCTCCCGTTCGCGTGGAGGAGGCGCTGATCGATGGCGGCGTTCGAGAGGCCGGCAGCTCACTGCGCGTCCCACCCGGCGCGCAGCGTCTCGAGCTGCGCTACACGGCTCTCAGTCTGCGCGCTCCGGAGCTGGTGACGTTCCGCTACATGCTCGAGGGATTCGACCGCGATTGGGTGGAGGCGGGAACGAACCGTGTTGCGACGTACACGAAACTCGCTCCTGGCGATTACACGTTCCGCGTCCTGGCTACGAACGAAGACGGCGTGCGGAGCAGCAGCGAGGCGCGGCTGGCCGTCACTGTTGAGCCGCAATGGTTCGAGACGTGGTGGGCGCGCCTCCTCGCGCTGGCCCTTCTCGCCGCTGCGCTCTGGGGAATTGTGCGTCTGCGCCTCGTGACGCTGCATGCCCGTCACGCGGAGCTCGAAGCGCTCGTGGCCGAGCGCACCAGCAGCCTCGCGGTAGCCAATGAGCGCCTCAGCGGTTTGTCGTATCGGGACGGATTGACAGGCGTCGCAAACCGCCGTCGTTTTGACGAGGCGCTGGCGGAAGCATGCGCCGCCGCTCGTGCCGATGGCTCGCCTCTCTCGCTCGTGTTGCTCGATCTCGATCACTTCAAGAGACTCAACGATTCGCAGGGTCATCAAGAGGGAGACGAAGCCTTGCGCTCAGTTGCCACGCTTCTCGCCGGGCAGACGGAAGTACGCGGAGGACTGGCCGCGCGCTTCGGCGGCGAGGAGTTCGCCTGGCTCCTTCCCGGCGTGACGCTGAACGAAGCGAGGTCCGAAGCGGAAACGCTCCGCCTGAAGATTCGCGACGCTCGCATCCGCCACGCGGAGTCGGAGCAAGGTGTCGTCACCGCGAGCTTCGGCGTGTCCGGCGGCACAGGAATGACGCCGCCGGCCCTGGTAGCCGCCGCCGACGCCGCACTCTACCGCGCAAAGTCGGGCGGCCGCGATCGGGTGGAGTCGGAGGGATAGGAGTGCGGTCGTCTCGACCGCGGGCCCTCGGGCGTCCTCGCCCGAGGGCTGTCAGCGCGGAGGTCGAAGTTCGTCGACGTTCTTGAATGCGTGCTCGTAAGCGGCAGTCGTTGGGGTCACACCTTCGGTCTTTGTCGGTCTTCTTGAGCGCGCACATTGATTTGCGTCAGCCAAGTTCGAAACTTGAGTTGTATCAAACGTCGTTTGCCCGCTTAGTTGATTCTCCGGAGACCAATGGCCGAAGGCGTGACCCCAGTCTCTTCGACCTCCGCCCTGACCGCACCCGGGCGAGGACGCCCGAGTGCCCGCGGTCGAGACGACCGCACTCCGACAACGTTCTCTGAGGACTCAGAGTTGAATCCTACTCTGTGACCTCTGTGTCTCTGTGGTGCAAACGCTCAGCCCGAATTCGCGCCTAAGTTATTGCAAACGCATCGCTTGCGTGCTTGGTTGATCCTCGCAGGCCAGAAGCGAGTGGAATTGTGTCCAAGCTGTAAGTCACTCACAGACAGAAACTTGCGCGAGAATGATCCGGAACGGCCAAAGTGCGAAGGTGTGACCCCAGCGGCTCCTACCGGCTCGAGCGCTCTACCCGTCCTTCGCGTCTTCGCGTCTTCGCGTGAGAAAACGATAACTAGCGTACAACCAGTAGTTTAGCCATCATCGAAATAGTTCCGACGCTGATCTGCATCGTTCGAAAGCCGAACTACACAGATCCCAAGTCGAGATAAATAGTTCCCGGATCGAACTAAATAGTTCCC
>DATLVW010000419.1:0-7039 GCA_035577085.1 Thermoanaerobaculia bacterium | reverse complement strand
GTCAAGGGCTGGACTTGTTGAGCGCTCTCGCCACGCTATCGACGATCCAACAGATCCGTTTCTCCGCTATCAATATTGCTACCGGCTTTCGCGCATGGGACAGGCGGCCATTGGCAAAGGGCACGCCGCCATAGAGAAATCTCCGGCGTCGCTTGCGCACGAGCTCGGAATCACCGCGTTCCACATCGCGCTGAGCACCGGCGCGCCGGAGACGCACCGCATCTACTGGCGACAAACTGATCTGAAGCGGACGGTGAATCCCGATGCTCTCTTTGCGATAACCGATACGACGCGGCCGCCGGAGAACTCGACGTTCTACTACTTTCTCGAGGTCGAGCGCTCGCGGCAAGGACACTATCGGCGCGGCGAGTCGGGACTTCTCACGAAGCTTCGGCGATATGGCGACTACCGGCGATCAGAGCACTGTCGCAAGGAGTGGCGACACTTCGCGGATTTCAGAGTGATCGTCGTGCTCCAGACGCGGGAACGGCAGACAAATCTCCTTCGTGCGCTCAAGGTTAATTTGCCTAGCCCAATGATCTGGACCACGACCGCCGAAGACATTCAGCGCGATATCTGCGGCGCGGTGTTTCGCGCGCCACCTGACTTTGAGACAGCCGCGCATTCGCTCATTACCAAGTAGAGGGGAGAGAGACATGACTGACATCGACGTAGACCATGTGTTACAACTGGAACAGGAACTCGAAGCCGCCAAAGACACGACGATCAAGCAGCTGCTCGAACGACAGAAGCAGACCGCCGATCAATTGAAGATGCTCGGGTACGAGCCAAAGGTGGCAAAACCGGCTCGCAGCCGGAAGCCTTGTTCAAAGTGCCAAGCGACGGACCATGATGCACGCTTCCATCGCGGAGATGTTTCGCGTGAACAAGGCGGCAGGAAACCCGTCGCGGCTGGTCCCACCGCACGTTGACCAATCGTGCCGCAGCGGGCTGCGTCGTGAGTCCGCTGCGGCACGATAACTTCGAGTAGCTCCACTACCCGCAGGCCGCGAACCGCACCTCCCCGTTGCGCGGGGAGCTATGAGCTCCGGCTCACCGCAGCGGGTTGGGATGATCGGGCAAGCAAAAGCAAATCAAGTGCGATGGGTAGGGAAATTCCCCTGTCCGTCACTCCTATCTGAGAGGGGTGGATAGCGCTTGGAAGTTTGCGGGGCCTGCTATACTCATAATAGTAGTAGGGAGTTTGGCATCGCGCCCTCGCTCTCCGAGCCTAAAGGGATGCTCGCGCAGAAGTGTTCTGTCGTAGTGAGAGTCTCTGGCTGTCACGGTGTCGGCAAGACTACGCTGATCCGTGGCGTAGCTAGTTGTGTAAACGGTGCAGTCCTCGACCGTCTTGACCTCGCTCAATCCCCGTCGTTGTCCCGGCAAATGCGGAATAACCTCGCCCGTCATCTCCGGGAATCGCGGCGCGAACGCTTTCTGCTCAGAAATCGGCAAGGACCAGTCGGACTCCAGGATCGGTGTATCTACGACTGGATTGCGTATCTCAGGGCGTACGAATCTCTCGGTGCCCTTGGTGCCATCGAGGTAGCGGATCTTCGCTCACATTACGAAAGCGCCATCTCTCTCATGCAGCTGCCGGCGCTCATAGTTTTTCTGGATGCGCCGAGCGATTGGATCATCGACAAGCTCGCGCGACGGGCGGCGGTTGACCCAAGCAAACCGCTCGACGTGTATACGCCGAAACTTACGCGCGCGGTAGCGCCCGAACTTCGACGGGCCTTCCTTGAACAGGCGGTGTCCCTCGGCGCGAAGGTACTACATGTCACCACGCTTGATCATGCGGGTCGCCTAGTCGAGGTGTCCTCATGGTTACACACGCAGGTTGGCGAAGTAATGCGATAAGGGCTAGAACTATGCGATACAACGATGTCTATGTTTCTCTACGTGTACCTATCGATGATAGCGTAGCTTCACAACAGTCGGCTATTTGTGAAGCCTTCAATCTCATCCCCCGAAAAGAACTCCACGTAACGATAGGGTTTCTCGGCACATGCGAGGCCGAACAAATCGCCTCATTCGGCGCTCAGCTGAGTGCGATTGCGCCAAGCACGTTGAGCACGCTGCGTGTCTTGGGCGTTGGTGGAGCCTTGCAGGACGAGTCAGGAAAATCGCTCTTCATCGCCAGTGGCGAGGTGTGGCAAACAAGGCCGCGTGTCTTGTGGTGGGCGGTGGAGTGCCCAGAGGCGCTCATCGGATTTCGTAACGGCATGATCGCAGCCGCACTGGGCGTCGGTCTGAACGCCAGCTATCTGCGTCCACAATATACGCCACATATTACGCTGGGGTCTGCAGGTCCTCCTACGGGGCACGACTGGTCTCTTTTTGACGTTCACGACCTCCCGAAAGACCCGACGTTTCGCGATCTAGCAAATCCCCAAACGGTTTCCATTGATCGGTTGCACGTGACTTCTGTTGAGCGCGCACCGGACAGCCTTTTCTCCGTTCGCGAATACTGAATCGCGGCAACCCATCGATGAAGTCATCTGGGACAGTCGCCGATGCCTTGGCCAGCGTCATGCCGATCGACGCGGCCTTCATCACCGCTTTCGGCATAGCGTCATGCGTGGGTTCGCTCGGCGTAATCGACGGCCACGGACATTCGACATGTTCCGACGGCCGCCGGCGGATTGGCGAGCTTCTCGGAACAGACGGAGCCGGTCAGGCTTTAATTCTACTCACTGACCACAACACATTCACGCACTTCCCGAGAACGCTGCGCCTGGCAATGCGCTACGCCCCTGGGCGGAAGCATGTGCTGGCGCCTGCGATTGAGGTGTCATGTGTGGCGCACGATGCGGACCTGCACGTGATTTGTGTCGGTGGCACGGGCACCGCTATGGAACCGGTGATTCGCACACTCACCGAGTACTACCACGAGCGCGAGCGATTGCGTCTCTCCGCAGTGCAAGAGCGCTTCGGCGTGGCCATCGACTACCAATTGTATGAGCGTTTCGTGGCCAATCGGACACCGAACTGGACGCTCTCCTTTCGCTTCCTCAGCCGATTGGTAAGAAGTGGCAAGGTGCCGGCTGAAGTGCTGAAGGCGATCAGGCGTGGCAATGAGATCGGCACTGACAGACTACCGATCGGGTCCAGACCGGTTAGCCTTGCCGAACTACTGGCCGTCGTTGCCAAATCCGGCGGCGTAGCATTTCTTTGTCATGTCGGCGATGTGGCGGCGCACTACGGTACGGTGGTGGTTGAGCGGGTGCTAACCGAACACCCGACCTTGCATATCGACCTGTCCGCTCGCCCTTATCATCTGAGTCATGCGGACATTGTGCGTTCATCATCCACACTTCGCCGCCGGTTGCGTAACAAGCCTGCACTACGTGGAAGCGATTTTCACGACCGGCCGAGCCCCCAAACGTGTCCGTCTCGGCTCCGAACTCTGCTAGCTCGGACGGCTGCTTCGCGCTTAGGCGATCTTTCGGCGGAGTTCCTGATCGGACACCCAATCTTTCTTGCGCCGCTTGTGGAACTGCCTTCGCTTCTCCAGGATGTCCCTTTCGTGGTTCCCGAGGGTGAGACCATTGAACAGTGGATTGACCGCGCTTTTCCTTCGAAAGGCCGGCGCACGGCCGAGGTAATGTTGGGTGTCGCTTTGCTTCGTGACGAACTTGGGCGGGCCATCCTTATCCGTGCTTCGCGTGAGGGCGCTCTTCGTAGTAGCGCCTCAGCGGCAGCGTGGCTTCGCGTACAGCCCATCGAGAAAGTGGCGTCGCAGCTCCGGGACGCCTATGCAACAGGTTGGCTGGCTGCTATGTTCGATGTCGCGCAGCGGATGGGATTCTTGACCATTCTCGACAGGATCGCTAAACCATTCCTAGCGTATGTTCCTAAAGATCTGGGCGATTTGTATGGAACGAGAGCGACGCAAACGGCGTGCGCTCGACGCATCCAGAACCTAGCTCAGGAAGCGGCGTTCGACTCTGCCGGTTTGCTGATTTGGCGGCGCAAAGGTCTTGTATCTGTTTACGCGAACCTCGTACGACTGCTTTTGAGCGGTAAGCCGGCCCGAGTGGGAATCAGCTGTCACGATGCGGCGCGCATGGCTGGCGACCTCCTTTTTCGGCGAGAGGTGACAGATGAGACACGCAGTCGTTATTACTCCGAACTTCTATTTGACCATCTCGCCGCGACCTTAATAATTGATCCCGCGACAACCGACATTGACTATTCGGCGCTGTGGGACACGATTTCAGTCCCGGACGTGCGGCAAGTCGAGATATCCCCGCGCGAGGCGTATCATCGCCGCATATGGCTGCATATTCTAAAGCGTGACGACGATCACGTTGAACCGCTTGAGTTGATGATCAAAACGCGGCGAGACTTCCTGGTAGGCCGCGCCGTATCAATGGCGCGCCAAAGGGTGTTCGCTTGCAGTTGCGGCATCACCCTGGCGAGACGGTTTATTTGATTACAGCCTAGCGTGCCAGCGACTAGATGTGAGCGGATCGATTCAGGAAGCCATGGTGTCCGAGTGTCGCGCGTTTGTGGAGACGATACAATGATCGCCGTTTTAGAATCCGTACCCATCACCGAAGAACAACTAGAACACCTTCGTTACCTTCACGCCACTGCAGAGAGATATAAAGACTCAATTTTCAACAGAGCTTATACTCTGATGACGGCGGCGGGAATCCAAGTAGGGCTGACCGCCGCGTTCGCGGCGCTGTTCCGTAATACGCGAGGCGATTTGTGGGCAACGATGCTGAGGGCCGACGTCGCGATCGTTCTACTCCTTAACGTTTGCGCTGCTGCAAGTGCGCTGCACGCCATAATGCCGCATCAGAGTGTGTCAGCAGTGAGGTTGCTGCTTAGTAAGTTGACACGCGAGAAACAACCCGCGAGGACGTTAGTCGCCGACCCACTACTGAGTTCCTTCAATCGTGTTTGCGAGATGGAAAAGAGCGCCTTTATGTCGCAGGTTGGTACTGCGTCGGTTAGTGTCCTATTCGCGGATTTGGCGATTACATATTTCAATCTGTGTCATATTGTCAGTGCTCGGTATGCGTCCTTGCGGCGCGCGTTCATATACGAAGAGATCGCGTTGCTGCTGTGGGCGTCGGTCGGCGTGATGGCTATCATATAGAGGTTGGGCGATGCGCGCGGAGCCGTTCATAATCTGGTTCATCGGAGTTCCTGCTGCGGGGAAGACTACGATCGCGGCGGCCGTGCGTGACGCCGTGGATGCCCGTGTGGAGGTACTCGACAGTGACGAAGTACGAATGCGATTGACGCCAACTCCAGATTGGAGTGACGTTGAGCGGCAGCTCTTTTATCGGGCGCTGAATGAGATAGCCCAACGCCTGGTGAAACATGGAATTTCGGTGCTAATAGCTGCAAGCGGAGGAGGCGTCGATTTGGACGCCTTTCGAGAACGATCGGTTTCACGCACGTTCTTTGTGCACGTTGATCTGGATCTGTCGCAAGCGATGAAGCGTCGTGGCGGAAGGCTCTATCGTGACGCTTCGAAAGGAGAGATAAGGCTGCCGCTGATTCGTTTTCGTGACGAGGGACCTGACGGGGAGGACGTTGCGTTCTGTGAGGAACATGGAATCTCTGCGTACGAGCTTGTTCTTCCACGGAAGGTCGACCTAACGCTAGATGGCGCCCTACCACCCAAGGTTAACGCTGCCGCGGTTCTCGCGTTGCTGGACGCAGATCAAACGGCGATGGCTCCTTGAGACGCGAGGGCTCATCATCCGCCGGCTAGCGAATCGTCTGAACTGGGGCGTTAAAGTGACGATTACGAGAGGTGGGTCCCGACAAAAGAAAACGGCGCAGACTTGTGGGTCTACGCCGGGCCAATGGAGGCCAGATACTGATGTGGATCAGTCACCCGCTACCGGAGCCATCATTTCCTGGTAGCCGGGCAAGCTCGGATCAGGGTCAGGGATGATCCCGCCGAGCTTTTCGAGCTTTGTACGGAAGGCTTCGTCGCCGACGCCGCCGAAGTCGAGTGCAACGAGGGCGTAGGTCGCGATCTTCGCTCTCGGCGAAAACGTTGTAATGCTGATCGGCAGATACCGGATGTCTCCGGCTACCGATACGAGGTCGCCGCCCTTCGTGAGGAGCAAGACGGCCGCGTCAGCAAGGCGCTTGGCTGCGTCGGTGGAGTGTTTTTTGATCGCCTGCTCGTCGGCGCCACCGGCAAGGACCGCGTCGCGGTACTCGCCTTCCTGGAGCCAGGCTTGGAGCTGCGCCGCAGGCTCGAAGTAGCTCTTGGCATGAGCAAACTGCTCTGCCGGGGAGCCGCTCGGCTTATAGGCCGCTTCCTTCGCGATGTCACCAAGCCACTGCGGCGTGTAGTTGCCGGCGATGTCGGCGGCATTGCGATTGTGTACGATCTGCCGGTCGGTCTGCTGCGCTAGGGCGGCAGCGGCGAAGAGGAGAATGAGGAACGGGAGAATTGGTTTTCGCACGTAGGACTCCTTTCGTTAGTGCTGCGGTTGTACGTTGTGTTGGGCTAGCAGCTAGTTCACGGAGAGCTGGTCACGCAACCATCGAAACTCGGCGGCCTGCGCCTTGCGGATCAATGCCCTCCCGCAGACCGCTTCCGGTCTGGCTTCGATGTTCCGTTTTGTGATGACCATCGCGATTTCGGACGGGGGCACACCGCCACTTTGCTCGAAGGCGGGTTGGAGCTGTATCAGCTCCTTCGCGAGTCGTTCGTCGTCGGCGCATTGCGCCTCTATTTCGAGACGTCGGGGTATCTCAGCGATGTTCAGGAACGTCTGGGCATCGCGTCGAGATTTGATGAAACCCCTGGCCTCATCGGCCCAGTTCTTGCCGATATCCTCGAGAGCGGAGCGGTAGCCCGCGGCGAGAACGTGCGGCCATGCTGCGTCCTCAATATCCCTCTGAGCCTTGTGCTGAGCTGCCACCTCCGGAGAAAGCGGCTGAAGCACAATCGCGCCTGGGTTCTCCTTCTGGATCTGCGCAAGAGCCGACTTTACCGGGTCGTACGTCACGATCTGGTAGGCGCCGTAACCTGCGAACCCAATGATGG
>DATLVW010000418.1:0-5117 GCA_035577085.1 Thermoanaerobaculia bacterium | reverse complement strand
CTACCAGAGCATCATTGCCTCGAGAGTCCTCGGCGAATCGAACGGCGCCGGAGAACCCCTCGACGGATGGCTGACAGCACGCCCCCGTGTCGTCGAGCGCATCGACCAGATGATGAGCGACTTCCGCGCCGCGCAAACCGTCGACCTGGCGATGCTGACGGTCGCGAGCAGACAGTTACGGGCGTTGGTGGAGAGCTAGAAGAAAAAACCACAGAGACACCGAGGACACCGAGCTGACGCCGCACTCTGCGACCCCACTACAATGACGGCGTGTCGATTGCAGGCAAGTTACGCTTTGCGCTGAAATCATTGCGAGGAGGACGAATGCTGAACGTTGGCGACGAAGCCCCTGACTTCACCGTCTCGGATCACCACGGCAACACTGTTTCGCTTCACGATCTGCGCGGCCGCAAGGTCGTGCTCTGGTTCTATCCGAAGGCCGACACACCTGGCTGAACGTTAGAGGGTTACGGGTTCCGGGACCTCATCGGCGAGTACGAAAAGAAGAACACCACCATCCTCGGAGCGAGTTTCGACAACGCCGCCGACAACGCCCACTTCGCGGAGAAGTTCGACTTCCCCTTCCCGCTGCTCTGCGACACCGACCGCAGTATCGGGATCGCGTATGGCGCCGCCGATTCACCAAAGGACGAATATGCAAAACGCATCGCGTACGTGATCGACGAGAAGGGCCGCATCGCTGAAGCGCATCCGAAAGTGAATCCGCAAAGCTACCCGAAGGAGCAGTTGGCGAGGTTGTGATCTCGCTTCGGTGTTATCAATGGTCGCACGAAGCATTCGGGCGAGACGCCCGAATGCCCGCGTGCGAGACGCACGCACTCCTCGGGGCTTGCTCCTTGCATGCTCGCGCGCAGTGACCACCTCTGCTCGCCAGTTCCGCGTTCTCGTCGCCGACGACGATCCGGCCATCCGATCGCTCGTCGCCCGCATCTTCATCCGCCGCGGCTACGACGTTGCCAGCGCCTCGGACGGCGCGGACGCCATCCAGAAGCTCGACCACGACGAGCCCTACGATCTCCTCGTGCTTGATCTGATGATGCCGCGCGTCGATGGCGTCGGCGTGATCAACCACCTCGCCAAACGCGACGGCCCGCGACCCGCCATTCTGGTCATGACCGCCGCCGTCCCCGACATCCTCCGCCGCCTCCCGCGCGAGCACGTCGCGAAAGTCATCTCCAAACCCTTCGACCTCGACCAGCTCACCCAATACGCCGACGAAGCCATCCGCGAAACGAACAGCAGCGCCTCGTAGCGCTGCGGTGTGCGTAGCGCCGTCGGCTCGACGGCTGTACCGCCGCCGGCCCGGCGGCGACTTCAATTCAAGCCGAACCCACTCACAATCGCGAAGCCTTACGCTTCGACGCCTTCTTCTTCTCCGCAATCATCCGATACCGCTGCTCGATGATCGCCGCGATCGCGCCTTTGCGCAGCTTCGTATCGAGCCGCATCCCAACCCACCCGCCCACGCCGACGTACGGCGGAACATAGAAGTGCTTCGGATCCGCGGCCACCAGCTCCTGCTGCACGCCGGGCGGCGCCGCGCACCAGAGCGCGATCTTCCCGTCGCCGTGATGATTGTTCAGAAACATCGCGAACTGCCTGCCATGAACCCGAAACGTCGGCGCGCCCCAGGCCAGCTTCTCGACAGTATCCGGAAGCGCAAGACAGATGCTTCGCACGAGCGCGAGCGCCGCATCGCCATGGTCTGCCATACGCTGATTCTAAAGGAGTGCGAGCGTCTCGCTCGCGGCCACCGGGGCGTCCCCGCCCCGGTGGTGTGCCCGATGAGCAAGGTCAATTACGAAAGCAACTCCTCCACCGCCCGCCCAACATGAATCCTCGTCGTGTCGAGCAACGGAACCCCGATATCCGCGTCGCGCAGTAGCAGCGGAAGTTCCGTCCCGCCGAGGATCAACGCCTGAATTGAGTGCTTCGCCACGAGCTCGCGCGCGATGCCCAGCATCCGGTCGCGCGTCGCATCGTTGAAGACTCCCGCAGTCAGCTCATTTATGTACTTATCGTGAATGTAATTCTGATCGTCGGAATCCGGCACGACCAGCGTCATTCCTGCGCGCTCGAACACATCGAAGAAGAAGCGCGCCTGCATCGTGAATCGCGTCCCGAACAACCCCAGCTTCGTAAACCCGCTCGCCGCCGCGCGGTCGCGCGTGGCCTCGACGATGCTGATCAGCGGGATTGGGGAGCGCGCGGCGACGGCATCGAAAACGAGATGCGGTGTATTCGCGGTGATCAGTCCGAAGTCCGCGCCGGCGCGATGCAGTCGGCCGATCTCGATCAGCAGAAACTCCGTCAGGCCGTCGAGATCGGAGGCGTTGAGGTACGCCAGCGCCTCCTGCATATTCAGGCTGTCGATGAGGATGCGGGGCGCGCTGCCGTCGTTCGTGGCCTTGCGCCAGGCGTCGAGGATGAGGCGGTAATAGTCGATCGTTGATTCCGGACTGATCCCGCCGATGAGGCCGAGGAGCTTCGTCATGATCGCCAGAATACGCTACAGTCCGCGAATCGTCTGGCCGTACAAAAAAGGAGCCTTCATGCGATTTCGCATCACCCTGTTCCTCGCTCTTCTGCTGACGGGAACCACGCTCTTCGCTGTCGACATCCACGACACGCGTCTCCTCTCCGATCCTGCGATCAGCGGTGACCGCATCGCCTTCGGCTACGCGAACGATTTGTGGGTCGCGAATCTTGACGGTTCGGGCGTGCGGCGGCTGACGTCGCATCCGGGCATCGAGTCGGGTCCGCGCTTTTCGCCCGACGGGAAGTGGATCGCTTTCACCGGACGCTATGAAGGAAACACGGACGTCTACATCGTGCCGTCCGAGGGGGGAGTGCCGAAGCGGCTGACGTGGCATCCGAAGAATGATGTCGCGCTCGGCTTCACGCCCGACGGCGCCAACGTCGTCTTCACCTCACCGCGCGAGGTCTACACCACGCGCTACCTGCAACTCTTCACCGTGCCGGTCGGAGGTGGAATGGCCACGCGGCTTCCGATCCCGCACGCAGCCAAGGCCGTCTTTTCTTCCGACGGAAAGAAGATCGTTTACGTCCCGCTCGGCGACGCTTTCAATGAATGGAAGCACTACCGCGGCGGCCAGGTCTCGAATCTCGTCATCTTCGACACGACGACGTACGCAACCGAGCACGTGCCGCAGCCGGCCGGCCGCTGTAATGACACCGATCCGATGTGGGTCGACGGCAAGGTCTACTTCCGCTCCGACCGCGACGGTGAGTTCAACATCTACAGCTACGACCCCGCCACGAAGAAGGTGACGCGGCTGACGGACCACAAGGACTTCCCGATCGTCAATGCGTCCGCAGGCGCGGGCAAGATCATCTACGAACAGGCCGGCTACATTCACGTGCTCGATCCGAAAACATCGGCGACCAATCGGTTGAAGATCGGCGTCGCCGCCGATCTCGTCGAGACGTTGCCGCGCTTCGCCAAAGGGAAAAAGTACATTCGCAATGCTGCGGTCTCGCCTTCGGGCGTGCGGGTGGCGCTGGAGTTTCGGGGCGAGATCCTCACCGTCCCGCGCGAAAAGGGCGACGACCGCAACCTCACCAACACACCCGGCGCGAACGACCGTTCGCCGGCCTGGTCGCCCGACGGCAAATCGATCGCCTGGCTCTCCGACCGCAGCGGCGAGTACCGGCTCTACATCGGCGATCAGGCGGGGAAGGGAACGCCGCGCGAGATCAAGATCGACGGCGCAGGCTTCTACGACGATCCGAAGTGGTCGCCCGATTCGAAGAAGATCAGCCTCGCCGACAACTCCCGCTCCATCTACGTCGTCGATGTCGCCACCGGCGCCGCCGACAAAGTGTCGAGCGATGTGCTTTACGGACCGGTGCGCGTGCTGAATCACTCCTGGTCGCCCGACTCGCAGTGGCTCGCCTACACGCGCAACACCGACACGTATATGAACCGGATCTACCTCTATTCGATCGGCGAGAAGAAGTCGTATCCGCTCACCGATCCCTACACCGATGCCGGTCAGCCGGTCTTCGATCCCAACGGCAAGTATCTCTACTTCCTCGCTTCAACGGATGCCGGTCCGGTCGAGGATTGGTTCGCGCAATCGAACGCCGACCTGCGAGCGACGCAGTCGATCTACCTCGCCGTTCTTCCGAAAGGTGTCGTCTCGCCGATCGCCAAAGAGAGTGATGAAGAGGCGGCGAAGAGTGCCGACGAATCGGCCATGAAGCCGGAGACGAAGGCGAGCGACAAGCCCGCCGACGAGAAGGCCAGCGCAGACAAGACAGCCAAATCAGCCGCGAAGACGGTCAAGGTCGTCATCGATTTCGACGGCCTCACGCAACGCATCGTCGCGCTGCCGACGAAGCCGGCCGGCTACGACTCGCTGCAGGTTGGCAAGAGCGGCCAGATTTTCTATCTCAAGTCAGGCGGGTCGAATCGGTTCGGAGCAGAGGAGACCAGCCTGACGCGTTTCGATCTGGAGAAGCGAAAGGAAGAGACGCTTCTCGAAAAGGTCGATGGGTACCAGCTCTCCGCGGATGGCAAGCGGATGCTGGTCGATAAGGACGGCTTGTCGCTAATCGACGCCGGCGACAAGCTCGATCTCACGAAGTTCAAGCTCCCAATTGACAGACTGCAAGTGAAGATCGATCCGCGCGCGGAGTGGCGGCAGATCTTCGACGAATCGTGGCGCATCAACCGCGATTACTTCTACGACCCGAACATGCACGGCGCGGATTGGAACGCCATGCACGCCAAGTACGCGGTCTTCCTTCCCGATCTGGCCGTGCGTCAGGACCTGAATCGCTTGATGACCTGGATGCACTCGGAGCTCTCGGTCGGCCACCATCGTCTCAGCGGCGGCGATTCGCTTGCCGAGGTCGAGTCGATCCCCGGCGGTCTCCTCGGCGCTGACTACAAAGTCGAGAACGGCCGCTACCGCTTCGCGAAAGTCTACGGCGGTCTCAATTGGAATCCCGAGCTTCGCTCTCCGCTGACCGAGCCCGGTGTCGATGTCAAAGCAGGGGAGTACCTGCTCGCGGTCGACGGAAAGGATCTCAAGCCGCCCGAGGATCTTTACAGCCGCTTCGAGCAGACC
>DATLVW010000417.1:0-3622 GCA_035577085.1 Thermoanaerobaculia bacterium | reverse complement strand
GTCGACGAGGCTTCAAAACATTTTGACGACACCATGCGCATGCAGCTGACGCCACCGGGCCTCACAGATCTGAAAAACAAGCTCTTGACCACATACGGGAAGCTCCAGTCCATCACCGAAGTGCGCCAGCGAGTCCAGCGGCCATACCGGATCATCGACGTGATCGCCGTCTGCGACCGCTCTCCTCTGGCATTTCGCGTCGCCTTTGACCCCCAGAACCGCATCGCCTCGGTTCACATCTCTCCGAACACCAGTCAGTAGGAAGAACAGAGGCGTCGCAGTCATACCATTTCTTCGACTTCTTCGACTCTTATCGCAACTCCCTCCGACTAGGGTCTTCTCCCTGTTTCTCACGTCCTGATCGCCACTCCTTCCAATCGAGCGCCTTCTCCCCCCGTGCTTTTCGGGGGGAGAAGGTGCCGAAGGCGGATGAGGGGGGGCGTTGCAAGATGCGGAAAGCAGCCTCTCGCGCCCGATTGACAAGGCATCCATGTGGCGCTTGCCGTTTGTGCAAGGGTGTCTCGTTAGTCAAACGCCCCCTCATCCGGCTTTGCCACCTTCTCCCCCACAAAAGCGTGGGGGAGAAGGCGCTCGATTGGAGAGTAGGGTCGAGAAAAGGGCGAGAACTGCAGCCTATCGCTGCGCCGTGCGCCGTGTTCGCGCGGCGCGAACGTCGAAGATCGCGCCGCCGATCGTCCTGCCCCACAGCGCTCGTGTTCCGGCGAAGTAGTAGAACGCGACGATGATGAGGAAGCCGGCCAGCGACGCGATCGAGATCACGCTCATCGACGACGGCAAGAGTGGCGACAGCGCCATTCCCAGCGCCGCAAAGAGTGAGAGATCGATGAGCAGCGCTGCCACCCGCCGGAAGAACGAAGAGATCGAAGATGGTGACGGCGGTGCGGTTGTGGGCGAATCGGCGTCCAAGGTCACGGACTGCAGCTCGATCTCATCGAATCGCATCACACCCTCCCGATCGCGGGCGCGAGCTCATGCTCGCGCGCCGGATTCCGCCTACGTCACGTTTCGCAACGGCAGGTATTTTACGTAAATCTTATACAAAAGGTCTTTCGGCTGGCCGGAATAGCGCTCGGCAAGCTCCTTACTCCGCTTCGCCATCGTGTCATTCGGGTCGTTCTTCAGCACTTCGTCGAACTCGCGGATCGCGTCCGGAACGCGCTCTTCCTGCAGCGCCGCGGCGCCGAGGTTGAAGTGTGCGCCCACGAGCATGCGGCGGATCGACTGGTTCTGCGGATCTGCCTGCAGGAGCGGATTGAGGGTGGCGATCGTCTCCTGATACTTCTGATCGGCGAAGAGAGCCCGCGCTCCTTCCAGTCTGGCGGACTGCTCCGAAGCCGCGTCGTAGATCGGTTTCACATCGGGCGGGAGCGGTTTGATCCGCGCCGCGGTGTCGAACGCCTTCTTGGCCGTGTCGAAGTCGTGCGCCTCGTACGCCGCGCGCCCGGCGGCGATGCTCTCGTCGTACACCTGCGCGGCGGGGCGGCCGTTGACCATTTCCGCGGACTGCGCTTTTTTGTGCTGCAGGTCGGCGATCATCTCCAGTGCCTTGTCGTGCTGCGGATCGTCCGGCTTCACATCCTGGAGCTTGGCGATGGCCTCATCGTAGTGACCGCGTTTGGCCAGTACCTGCGCCTGATGCATCGTCGCCTCGGTGAGCGTGGGATCGTAGGCCGGTTTGGCCATGTACTTCGACCAGACGAACCACCCGAGGGCGACGGCGATCACGACGGCGGCGATGGTGGCGATCACGCCCATCGATGAGCCGCGCTTTGCGGAAGTTTGAGAGACCTCCGCTTTCGGTTTGACCGGCTTCTTGGCAATGCCCGGGTCTGGCGGTTTGAGCGAATCGTAGGAACCGCTCATCGCGATTTCGTCGTCGAAAATGCTGCGCTCGGGCGACGGCGGGGGAGCCACCGGCGCCTCGAAGCCCCCGGTGACTCCGCCGGAGACGCTGCCGGACAGCTTCTCCAGATAGTCGTGTGCCGTGAGGTTGGCAGGATCGAGGCGAAGCGCTTCCGTGAACTTGGCGCGCGCGGTCTCGTTGTCACGTCCGAACGCCGTCTCACCCGCGGAGATGAGCGCTTCCACTTTGCTCTCGAGATCGCGCCGCTTCGCCTTCGCGTTCTCGATCCGCTGCGACGCTTCGTCGTTGGTGACGTCGATGAGAAAAATGCGCGACCAGAGATCGATGGCCTGTTGGTAATCGCCAGCCGCTTCGGCGCGGTCGCCGTCGGCGAGGTATTGCTGGACCTTTCGCTGGTCGTCTCCCGATGCCACGGGTGCCGTAGAGAAATCGAACTCGCCGGGTCCCGCGGAAGGTGTGTCGAATGAGAACCCACCGCTTCCAAACGACGATGATTCCTCCGGTGTAGCGGCTGGAGCGACGGGAGCTGTCGGCGTAGGCGCGTCGAACGAGAAGGCGTCGAAGGAGAGATCGGGTCCGCTGGCCTTCTCCTCCTCGAACGTGAAACCGAAGTCGGTCGCTTGTGCGGCACCGCGTGCTGCCGGTGCCGGCGGTGGTGCATCGACGACGAACGAGGGACTGGGACCGGAACTGAACGATGCGGCGGGAGTCGACACGCTCGCTGTCAGCGAGTCCAGCACCGGCTTGATATCGGGGTGATCGCTGTCGAGGGCGCGCGCCTTCTCTAGCTCCATGCGCGCGGCGGACGTATTTCCCTGGCGCGCGAACGCCTCGGCCTTGCGAACGAACTGGTCGACGAACGGCGCCGCTTCCAGCTTCTCGCGCGCCGTATCGTTGATCTCGCGCGCTTCTTCGTTGGTGAAGTCGTTGCGCAGCAGCTCGGCGGTGAGATTGCTGGCCTGTTGGAAGTCACGAGCGGCGAGCGCGGCGCGCGCCTCGCGCAGAGCATCCGACCCGCTTTCGGAAGGAATGAGCGCATCGACGTCGATCGGTGCGGACGGATTCTTCGCTTTCTCCATCAGCTTCTTTGCCGGATCGAACATCGGATCCATCCGCAGAATCAGGCCGCAGCCCTGCACGACCTCGTCGATGCGTCCCTGTTTGTAGAGGGTGACGGCTTGCTGGAATGTCGAGAGAACGCGATCCTTCACCGCGGAAGAGAGCGATGAATTGCCGAGGTACGTTGCCATGCGCCGTGTGTGCTCCGTGAAAAGTGCCGCGATTATACTGGCACGCCCTACCGGCAAGACGTTCGAGAAGGAGCAACCATGGAGATCATCGCAACAGACGCAGCACCAAAGGCGATTGGCCCGTATTCGCAGGCCATCAAGAGCGGCAAAATCCTCTACACGTCGGGGCAGATTGCCCTCGATCCTGGAACCGGCAATCTCGTCGAAGGCGATTTCGCCGCGCAGGCACACCGCGTATTCGAGAACCTGAAAGCGGTGCTCGCCGCCGCCGGAGCCAACTTCAGCAGCGTCGCCAAGGCCACCGTCTACCTGACGGACCTTGCGAACTTCGCCACGCTGAACGAGATCTACGCGTCGTACTTCGGCGCCACGAAACCGGCCCGCACGACTGTCGGCGTTGCCCAACTGCCGAAAGGCGGATTGGTCGAGATCGATTTGATCGCGATTCTGTGAGGGAGTCGGGAGTCGGGGGTCGGGAGTCGGAGCA